>NZ_AQOH01000020.1 GCF_000364705.1 Pseudomonas fuscovaginae SE-1
AGCTGAGGCTAGAGCAGAAGCTGAGGCTAGAGCAGAAGCTGAGGTTAGGGCAAAAACTGTGGCGAGGGGGCTTGCCCCCGCTCGGCTGCAGAGCAGCCGCAGAACCTGAATAGGCGATGTACCTGAAAACTCGAGTCAGCCGGGCTTGGGGCCGCTCTGCGACCCAGCGGGGGCAAGCCCCCTCGCCACAAGAGGTGTGGTGCTGTCTGGCTAGGTGTTCCAGGTGGCCAGCAGCGCGGGCAGTTCGGTGAGGCTGCGAATCTCGGCATCCGGGCGGCGCTCGGCTTCCCAGGCCTTGCCCATGGGGTTGTACCAGACCGCCCGCAGACCCGCCTGCTGGGCGCCGGCGATGTCGTCGCCGGGGTGGTCGCCGATGTGCACCGCGGCACTGGCCGGGATGTTGCCGCCGCGTGCCAGGGCTTCGTGGAACAGCCGCGAGTCCGGCTTGGCGATGCCGATGTCCTCGGCGCACAGCGCAAAGCGGAAGTAATCGGCCAGGCCCAGGCGGCGCACGTCGGCATTGCCGTTGGTGACCACGCCGAGGGCGAAGCGGCGGCCAAGGGCTTGCAGGGTCGGCTCGACCTCGGGGAACACGTCGATCTGGTGTCGGGCGTGGATGAACACCTCGAACGCCTCGTCGGCCAGCACGCTGGCCTGCGCCTGTGGATAACCGGCTTCCACCAGGGCATGGAACAGCACCCGGCGGCGCAGGGCGCTGATGCGGTGCCTGAGCGTCGGCTCGCTGAGCAGCACCCGTTCACGAATCGCCCACAGATGCTCGATCGGGATGCCGCCGAGATCCGGCGCATGGCTGGCCAGCCACTCACGCAGCACGTTCTCCGCGCTGTGGATCACGGGGGCGGTGTCCCACAGGGTGTCGTCGAGGTCGAAGGTGACCAGCTCAATCGTCATGGCGAGGAATCCTTGCGGCGTTTGGCCCGGGGGTGGGCGCTGTCATAGACGGTGGCCAGGTGCTGGAAGTCCAGGTGGGTGTAGATCTGCGTGGTCTTGATGTCCGAATGGCCGAGCAGTTCCTGTACGCCGCGCAGGTCCTGGGACGACTCCAGCAGATGGCTGGCAAACGAATGGCGCAGCATGTGCGGGTGCAGGTTCTGCCCCAGTTCGCGTTCGCCGGCAGCCTTGACCCGCAACTGGATGGCCCGCGGGCCGAGGCGCCGGCCCTGCTGGCTGACGAACACCGCGTCATCCGCCGGGTTGCTCAGGGCGCGCAGCGGCAGCCAGGTCTGCAGGGCCTCCCGGGCCTTGCGACCGACTGGCAGCACGCGGGTCTTGCTGCCCTTGCCGTGGACCCGCACCAGGCCATCGGCCAGGTCCAACTGGTCGAGATTGAGGCTGGTCAGCTCCGCCAGGCGCAGCCCCGAGGAATAGAACAGTTCGAGGATCGCCTGGTCGCGCCGGGCAAGAAAATCGTCCTCCACGGCGCCGTCGAGCAACTGCTGGGCGCGGTCGGTGTCGAGGGTCTTGGGCAGTCGCCGTTCGCTCTTGGGCGGGGTCAGGCCGGTGGCCGGGTCGTGATCGCAGAGGCCTTCGCGATTGAGATACTGATACAACCCGCGCACCGCCGACAGCAGCCGCGCCAGGCTGCGCGAGGACTGCCCTTGTTGGTGCAGGCGGGCGATCAGTCGGCGCAGCCGCTGGATATCCAGGGCGGCCCAACTGCCGAGTTGTTCCTTCTCGCAGAAGGCCAGGACCTTGGTCAGGTCGCGGCGATAGGCCTCGAGGGTGTGCGGCGACACCTGACGCTCACTGCGCAGGTGCTCGCAGTAGGCGTCCAGCTGTCGTTCCATGACTAGCGTACCGAGCGCAGGGAATGGGTGAAGCGCGGGACGACACGCCCCAGGACTTCGGCGATGTAGCCGAGGAACAGGGTGCCGACCGAGCTCTTGTAGTGCTGCGGGTCGCGGCTGGCGATGGCGAGCACGCCATGCAGGCCCAAGTGGCTGATGGCGACCACGGCGGTGGAGCCGATCTGCTTGCGCTGCTCTTCGCCGAACAGGAAGTCCAGCTCATGCTCGCGCAGGCTGCCGCTGACGCTCTTGCCTTCCGAGAGCAGCCCGCCGATCGCCTGCTGGGCTTCGGCAGCACTGACCCAGCGGCCCACCGGCATGCTGTTGTCGCTGAACAGGATCAGGCTGACGAAGGGCACCTGGAAGTCCTGGCGCAGGCTGTCCTCGACGGCCATCACCAGGTCGTCGAGGCTGGCGGCGTCCATCAGGGCGAGGATCAGTCGGCGGGTCTTGTCGAAGAGCCGGTCGTTGTCGCGGGCGACGTCCATCAGTTGCGACAGCCGATGGCGCATCTCGATGTTGCGCTCGCGCAGGATCTTCATCTGCCGCTCGACCAGCGACACCGTGTCACCGCGCTGGTGCGGGATGCGCAGCGCCGGCAGCAGTTCCTCGTGGGCGACGAAGAAGTCCGGATGAGCCTCCAGGTAGGCGGCGACGGCGGCCGCCTCAAGGCTCTGTTCTGGCAGTTCGTGGGGCTGCTCGGTCATGACGTTCGCTCGCTTATAGACGCACTTGTCCTTCATACACCCGCACGGCCGGTCCGGTCATCAGCACCGGCTGGCCGACCCCTGCCCACTCGATGGACAGGCGTCCGCCGGGCAGGTCGATGGTCACCGGCGAATCCATCCAGCCCTGGTTGATGGCGGCCACCGCGGCGGCACAGGCGCCGGTCCCGCACGCCTGGGTTTCCCCGGCGCCGCGTTCCCAGACCCGCAGTTGCGCGCGGTGGCGGTCGATCACCTGGATGAAGCCGACGTTGACCCGGGCCGGGAAGCGCGGGTGGTGTTCGATTTTCGGTCCCAACTCATGGACGGGCGCCGCGTTGATATCGTTGACGCGCAGCACCGCATGGGGGTTGCCCATGGACACGGCGGCCAGCTCGACGCTGCGACCATCGACCTCGAGCGGGTAGCTCAGGGCCTGGGCCGGTGCCTGGAACGGAATGTCCGCCGGCACCAGGCGCGGGGCGCCCATGTCGACGCTGATCTGGCCATCCTGGCGGACGTCCAGCTCGATGATGCCGCTCTTGGTCTCGACACGGATCCGGCGCTTGGCGGTCAGGCGCTTGTCCAGCACGAAACGGGCGAAGCAGCGCGCGCCGTTGCCGCACTGTTCGACTTCCGAACCGTCGGAGTTGAAGATCCGGTAGCGGAAGTCCACATCGGGATTGCTCGGCGCCTCGACGATCAGCAACTGGTCGAAACCGATACCGGTGTGGCGGTCGCCCCACTGTTTGGCGTGTTTGGGCAGGATGTGCGCGTGCTGGCTGACCAGGTCGAGGACCATGAAGTCGTTGCCCAGGCCGTGCATCTTGGTAAAACGCAGCAGCATGGGTTCACTCCGGCAGCAGGCTTTCGCCGGCGTACAATTCGGCCAGCGTTTCGCGGCGGCGGATCTCGATCGCCTGCTCGCCATCCACCAGCACTTCGGCGGCGCGGCCGCGAGTGTTGTAGTTGGAGCTCATGACGAAACCGTAGGCGCCGGCCGAGTGTACGGCCAGCAGGTCGCCTTCCTCCAGCGCCAACTGACGGTCCTTGGCCAGGAAGTCGCCGGTTTCGCAGATCGGACCGACCACGTCGTAGGTGCGTGGTTGGGCATCCCGTGGGCGCACGGCGGTGACGTTCATCCAGGCCTGGTACAGCGACGGCCGGATCAGGTCGTTCATCGCCGCGTCGACAATGGCGAAATCCTTGTGTTCGGTGTGTTTGAGGTATTCGACCCGGGTCAGCAGCACGCCGGCATTGGCGACGATGAAGCGGCCGGGCTCGAACACCAGCGCCAGGTCGCGGCCGGCGGTGCGCTCGCGCACGGCCTTGATGTAGTCGGCCACCTGCGGCGGTTCCTCATCGCGATAGCGCACGCCGACGCCGCCACCGAGATCGATGTGCCGCAGATAGATGCCGCACTCGCCGAGGCGGTCGATCAGCGCCAGCAGGCGGTCGAGGGCGTCGAGGAACGGCTCCAGGCTGGTCAGTTGCGAACCGATGTGGCAATCGACGCCGAGCACTTCCAGGTTCGGCGACTGCGCGGCACGGACATAGGCCTCTTCGGCGTCGGCAATGGCGATGCCGAACTTGTTTTCCTTGAGACCGGTGGAAATGTACGGGTGAGTGCCGGCATCCACGTCCGGGTTGACCCGCAGCGAGACCGGCGCACGTACGCCCATTTCGGCGGCCACCTGTTGCAGGCGCTCCAGTTCCTCGGCGGATTCGACGTTGAAGCAGTGGACGCCGACTTCCAGGGCTCGGCGCATGTCCTCGCGGGTCTTGCCGACGCCGGAGAATACGATGCGGTCGGCGCGGCCGCCAGCGGCCAGCACACGCTCCAGTTCACCACGGGAAACGATGTCGAAGCCGGCGCCCAGGCGGGCCAGCAGGTTCAGCACGCCGAGGTTGGAGTTGGCCTTGACCGCGAAGCAGACCAGGTATGGCACGCCTTCGAGGGCGTCGGCATAGGCCCGATACTGCGCCTCGACATGCGCGCGGGAGTAGACGTAGGTGGGCGTGCCAAAGCGCTCGGCGATGGCGGACAAAGCCACACCTTCCGCGAACAGCTCGCCGTCGCGGTAGTTGAAAGCGTCCATGGTGATCCCTTACTCGTAGGTGTCGTGCTTGTGCGCCTTGCTTTGCGAAGACTTGGCCTGGTCGTTGGGATTCTGGTTGTCATCGGGGAGATACAACGGACCTTTTTGACCACAGGCAGAGACCAGGCAAGCGATCGCGAGGAGCGCAGCAAGGGAAGAGATCAGGCGCTTCATGGCGAAATCCTTTGTAAAAGCATTGATTGCGCCCGAGTATACCGGCCACCCGGCGGCTTGCCTATGCGAGCCGCCAGCCGGACCGTGGCGGGCCGATTGTTGATGTCTCGTCGCCCCGGGCTGGTTATGCTTTGCAAACGTCCGGCGGCGCCCGTATCTTCGCCCGCCTGGAGTAACAGGTATTTTTCGAGGTTCGCGCAATGAGTTTGACTGAAGCCCGTTTTCACGATCTGGTCGATAGCCTCCAGCAGAATCTGGAGGATGTGTTCGACGAGAGTGACCTGGATGTGGACCTGGAAAACTCCGCCGGGGTGTTGACCGTGAAGTTCGAGGGCGGCAGCCAGCTGATCTTCAGTCGCCAGGAGCCCCTGCGCCAGCTGTGGGTGGCCGCGCGCTCGGGTGGCTACCACTTCGACTATGACGAAGAGAACAGCCAGTGGGTCTGCGACAAGAGCGATGAGTTGCTCAGCGAGATCGTCGCCCGCGCGACCTGGGAACAGGCCGGCGTGAAGCTGGACTTCGACGAGATCTGATGGTGACGCAGCCAGCCGCTCCCGCCAGGCCGCCCAGGCCGTTGTACAGCAATGTCAGTCCGGCGGTGCCTTCGCCCTGTGTGAGCCTTTGCCGGCTCGACGAGCAGAAAATTTGTATCGGATGTTTTCGGCACGTCGAGGACATCCGCGAATGGCGCTCGGCGGACGACGAGCGGCGGCGGTTGATCTGCGCGCGGGCGCGGGCGCGCAAGGCCCAGGTCTGAAGGGCACTTGAATTGCCCTGTGGCATTGGGTGGGAGCCGGCTTGCTGGCGATTGCGATCTGACCTTCAGCCTCTTCGTCGCCTGATACACCGCCATCGCCAGCAAGCCGGCTCCTGCAGAGGCATCGCTCGGTGGCTTGTGTATTTACGCTGCTGTGGTAGTGTCCGGCTATGCCCCGCACTGACGTGGGGAATGAGAACCCCGCCTTTCGTGGCGGGGTTTTGCTTTTATCGTGCAGAAAAAAGGAGTCTGCCTGGATCATGAGCACCGCACCTTCCATCATTCTCACCCGCCTTGACGTGCAGCGTCTGGAGCGTCTGATCGACAGCCTGGACGACTCGCTGCCGGGCGTCATCGCGTTGCAGGCCGAACTGGACCGCGCTGAAAGCGTCGTGGGTCACGAAGAGGTGCCGGCCGGTGTCGTGACCATGAACTCCCGGGTGCACTGCCGCGAGGAAGGCAGCGGCAAGGACTACCGCCTGACGCTGGTCTATCCGCAGGACGCCAATGCCGACGAGGGCAAGATCTCGATTCTCGCGCCGGTCGGCAGTGCCTTGCTCGGCCTGCAGGTCGGCCAGCACATCAATTGGCCGGCGCCGGGTGGCAAGACCCTGAAGCTGGCGCTGCTCGAGGTCGAGTACCAGCCGGAAGCCGCCGGCGACTATCACCTCTGATCGGCTTCAGACCAGATCCAGTGCGATGTTCAGCGAGTTTTCCAGCTCGGCCTTGTAGCGCAGGTGCAGGTTGGTCGAGCCCGTCCCCTCGCCGACCAGGCCGCTGAGATCCAGGTCGGTGATATAGCAGCGGTAGCGCTCGACCTCGCGACGCTGGCCGACGATTTCCTGGGCGACCGCGCTATACAGCTGGTTGCCGTACTCCAGTTCGGAAAACTCCCGCTGGTTGCAGTACAGGGTGACCTGGACCTCGTCCTGGCCGGTCTTGCCGACGATGGCCTGGACGTCGTAGAACGGCTTGTTGACCGCGGTCTGCGGCGCCGGCCGGGCCTCGACCCGGCGTGCCCGGCCCGGGGCCGAAGGCAGCAACTGATGGTACAGCACTTCCAGGGCCCGACTGGATGCCGAGTCCATCGGCATCAGGGCTTCGCGCCGGTAGAGGATCGACTGCAGGAAGCGTTGCAGCGGCACCAGCAGGCTCTGTTCGTCGTGGAACGGCAGGCGCTGCGACCACAAGGCATTGAACTCATCCAGGACATACAGCTCGGCCTGGTCTTCGTTGATCCGGTAGAACACCTGTACGCACTCGGGCTGACCCATCGGCAGGATCAGCGCCAGGTCGTGTTCTTCCATGGCGCGCAGGTCCAGGTGCAGCGGGCTGTAGGCCGACAGGTCGGTGCCCAGGTAATCCAGCAGCATGGAAATGCTGTCCAAGGCTATGTGCTTGACGTGGCCGGGCACCAGCTCCAGCACGTGGTAATGCTGCTGGACCTGCACCAGATAACGGTGGTTGAGGTTGCCAAGCAGCAGTTCCTGGGTGGTGTTGAACACTTCCTCGACCCGCTGGGCGATAAACTGCGCACGGTTGTGGCAGAAGCAGCGCACCTGCAGCCGCGGCATGTCGCGGCCCAGGGGCAGGTTGTTGAGGTAGTCGCGCACGCAGTCGAGCAGGGCATGCGAGCCGTCGTAGCGGTTGATCAGCACCTCGTTCCAGCTGTTGAGGGTGACCTGGTCGAGAGTCAACACCAGGTTTTCCCGGACCCCGGCATAACTCAGGGAGTCGGTACGCTCGGTGGTCATCAGGATATTCAGGTCGCGGTGGTGCTTGAGCGGGTCGACTCCGACGTTGATCAGGATCAGCACCTCGCTGGGGATGCTGGCGCGCAGCAACCGTTCTTCGTCGACACTGTTCAGGGGCAGGGCGATCACCTGCTGCAGGCTGCCGAGCAGGTTGAACAGCTCGAATTCGGTCAGGTCGCTGCTGCCGGGGTGCAGGGCCAGGCGTGTGCTGCTGTCGATCACCCCGTTGCGATGGCACCAGGTGAGCAGTTCGAGCAGTTCGCGGCTGCGCTTGATCGGCGCGAAGTGCTCCCATTCCTGGGCCCCCAGGCTGCCGTTGTACAGGCCCCAGTGGGTCTGCCCCGGCTCCTTGCGGTTGGGCGACTGGACCAGGGTGAGGGTGTCCTCGGCCATGTCCGGGGCGATCCCGGGGTTGATGAACTCGATCTTGCCGGCCTTGCGCTCGAAGGCCGCGTAGAGCCGGCGGCCTAGCACGTTGAGGTCGCGCTTGTTGATCAGGCTGACCGCCTGCTCGGTGCGGGCGAACTGGGTCAGGAAGCGATAGCTGTAGTTCAGTTCATTGACCAGCGCGCGGCGTTCGGCGCTGACCTGGCGGACTTTCCACTGGCTGCGGCTGTCGAGCAGGGTCAGTTGCCGGCGGTCCCAGCCCCACTCGCCGGCCAGGCGGACCAGCAGCAGGCGCTGCCAGCTGCTGTTGCGGGTGTTGCCGCCGGTGAGCTTGCGGTTGACCTTGAGGTACAGGCTGCGCCGCACCAGTTCCAGGCGTTCCGGTTCGTTGCGCGCCTTGAGGTATTCCTCGATCCGCCGGTAGACCACGATATAGGGGTCCAGCTCGTCCAGGTCCAGACGGTTGGCGAACACCGCCTGCTTGAAGCGCAGGCTCAGGCATTCGACCTGTGGGTGCTCGCTGGCATAGACCTCGGTCAGCAGCAGCTTGAGCACCGACTTGTAGGGGGATTCGATGCCCTTGAACAGTTGCCAGAGTCCGGCGCCGATGAATTCTCCCGGCGGTATGTGCGCCAGATGGCCGAGGTCCAGGCACTCGTCGGCGCGGATGAAACGTTTGGACAGCAGCGTATGGGTGTACTGGTCATAGCGCGACTCTTCGTACACCGGCACCAGCCACCACAGCGGCGTGCGCCCGGCGAGCCAGATGGCGGTGCGGTAGAACTCGTCCAGCAGCAGGTAATGCTGGGTGGTGCCGCAGTCTTCCGAGCTCAGTTGCGCGTCGCGCTCGCCGCGGACGAAGCGGGCCGGATCGATCAGGAAGAAGTGCGCCTCGGCGCCCTGGCTGGCCGCCCAGGCTTCGAGCAACTGGCATTTCTTGCGCAGTTCGGCCAGCTCACCCTGGCTCAGGTCGCTGGCGTGGCAGACCCAGAAATCCATGTCGCTCTGGTCGGCCTGGGCCAGGGTGCCCAGGCTGCCCATCAGGAACAGACCGTGGATCGGGCGTGGCAGGCTGGCCGGGCGAGTCTTGTAGGAGAAGGAGCGGGTCAGGCGCTGGGCCTCGACCAGGGCCGCATCGTTCGGTTCGTAGTTCGACAGGCCGGCCGGCGTGCTGCCCGAGACGTAGCCGGGCAACAGCGGATGATTGACGTGGAAGAACAGCGGCAGCACGTTCAGCACCACCTGCTGACGCGGTGACAGGCCTTCGATGGCGCGCTCCAGTCGACCCTGGTTGAGCTTCAGGAAGCGCGAGCGCAGTTGGTTGAGCACCTGGCGGTCGATGCCCTCGTCCAGGTTAGGGCGTATTTCGTGGGTGCGCGTCATCGGGTTGCGGCGCTCGGTAGTAGGAAATATCTGAAAGACGGCAGTTTACAGGCTAAGCAGGCCCCGCTTTAAGCTGAATTTGTCGATGGGTTTCAGATGGCCGGGTCACGAGCCTGCGCGGTCCGCGCAGAGGCGGAGCCGCGGGGCGCGCTGTGGGTTCAGGCGGCTTCCCTGACGCTCAGGATGGTCAGCAGGCCCTGGGCATGCTCGGCGGCATCACGACCCAGGCTGGTCAGGTAGCCCCCATCGACCTGGGTGATCAGCTCCTTGTCGAACAGGCGTTTGGCAGCGGCGATGGCGGAAGGGGCGGCGGTCTGATGAATTTTCAGGCCCTCCTGGGAGCTTCCCAGGTTGAACAGTGCAAGGATTTCCAGTTCGGCAACCAGCTCAGGGGTATACGACATAAGGACTCCAGACTTTCAGGAATTATTATCGGGCGACGCACCACTAAGGTGATCCCACTTGCCCGGGCTGTCCAGTGCCGAGGCGTTTTCAGTGTAGACGGGGTGGGGATTGGTTGCCTTGCCGGGCCTGTTTCGCGGGCAAGCCACGCTCCTACAGGTTCGTGTCGAACACAAGATTGGCGTTCGGCTCTGTCCTTTAGGAGCGTGGTTTGCTCGCCAATGGCCGTCGAAAATCCCTGGGGCTCAGTCCTTTTCGGGTGGCAACTCTGGCAAGGCGCGCAGGGCTGTTTCGTACCACTCGCTGTCGAACGGGCGATCGTCGTCGAGCATTGCATCGATCTCCACTGCCAGCACATGGGCCATCAGGTTGAGGATCTCGTCACGCTCGTAGCCGACCAGGGTCAACTTGTTGAAGATGGCCTTGGCGGCTGGCGGGTTGCCGCTTTCGATCTGGTTCTCGATGGCCTGGGTCAGGGTGGTTTCGGCGAACGCTTCGTCGTCGTTGTCGATATCGCTTGGCTCGCTCATGGCAGGCTCCTCTGGGAAAGGTCTTCAGTCTACCCGGATTGGCCGGGGTGGTGCTGCTGGTCAATTTTTGTCCGGTGCACTATAAATGCCTGCGCCAACCCCCCGCACGGCCTGGAGGCTCTGTGATGCTCAAGCTCTATGGATTTTCGGTCAGCAACTACTACAACATGGTCAAGCTGGCCCTGCTCGAAAAAGGATTGCCTTTCGAGGAGGTCGCCTTCTACCCCGGGCAGACCCCGGAAACGCTGGTGATCAGCCCGCGTGGGAAGGTTCCGGTGCTGGGTGTGGAACAGGGTTACATCAACGAAACCACGGTCATTCTCGAATACCTCGAAGACACGCAGGGCGGCAAGCCGTTGCTGCCTGCCGAGCCATTCCAGCGCGCCCAGGTCCTGGCGCTGGCCAAGGAGATCGAGTTGTATATCGAACTGCCGGCGCGGGCCTGCTTTGCCGAGGCGTTCTTCGGCACGCCAGTGCCGGAGGCAATCAAGGAAAAGACCCGTGGGGAATTGCTGCTCGGGTTTGCCACGCTCAAGCGCCATGGCCAGTTCGCGCCCTATGTGGCGGGCAGCGAATTCACTGTGGCGGACCTGTATTTCCTCTACAGCGTCGATCTGGCCTGTGCGGTGGGCGGCAAGCTGTTCGGCATCGACCTGCTGGCCGACATGCCGCGGGCGAAGGCGTTGCTGGAGCGGTTGCAGCAGGGCGAGCACGCCAGGCGGATCGCGGCGGACAAGGAGGCGGCGATGCCGGCGTTCCTGGCGATGATTGCGGCGAAGAAGTAGCCGTGCAGTTTACCGGCTGAAGAGCCTTGCCCGGCTACTTGTGGTGAGCGGGCTTGCCCGCGCTGGGGCGCACAGCGGCCCCAACCCCGGCGAATGCATTTTTCCTGAACATCCACGATTGCAGGAATTGGGGCTGCCGCGCAGCCCAACGCGGGCAAGCCCGCTCGCCACGGATGGGCTCGGCATTAAAAGGCCTGTGTCGCCACAGGCCCTGAGGCGTTTCAGCGGCTGGCGAGCAGCGCCTGGCCGCGGGCGACCGCGGCCTTCACCTGGGCCGGGGCGGTGCCGCCGATGTGGTCGCGGGCATTCACCGAACCTTCCAGGGTCAGCACGGCGAACACGTCCTGCTCGATCTGGTCGCTGAACCGGCGCAGTTCTTCCAGGCTCATTTCCGCCAGGTCCTTGCCGGTTTCCACGCCGTACTTCACCGCATGGCCGACGATTTCGTGGCAGTCACGGAACGGCAGGCCGCGGCGTACCAGGTAGTCCGCCAGGTCGGTGGCGGTGGAGAAGCCGCGCAGGGCCGCTTCGCGCATCACCGCGTGGCGTGGCTTGATCGCCGGGATCATGTCGGCGAACGCCCGCAG
Organism: Pseudomonas fuscovaginae SE-1; assembly: GCF_000364705.1. Taxonomy (GTDB): domain Bacteria; phylum Pseudomonadota; class Gammaproteobacteria; order Pseudomonadales; family Pseudomonadaceae; genus Aquipseudomonas; species Aquipseudomonas fuscovaginae_A. Next base: position 11,371 of record NZ_AQOH01000020.1, read on the forward strand.
CGAGTCGCGCAGGGTGTCGGCGGCGTCGAACAGCGGCTCCTTGTCTTCCTGGTTGTCCTTGTTGTAGGCCAGTGGCTGGCCCTTCATCAGGGTCAGCAGGCCGGTCAGGGAGCCGAACACCCGTCCGGTCTTGCCGCGAACCAGTTCCGGCACGTCGGGGTTCTTCTTTTGCGGCATGATCGAACTGCCGGTGCAGAAGCGGTCCGGCAGGTCGATGAACTGGAACTGCGCGCTGGTCCACAGCACCAGCTCCTCGGAGAAGCGCGACAGGTGCATCATCGCGATGCTGGCCGCCGAGCAGAATTCGATGGCGAAGTCGCGGTCCGAGACGTTGTCCAGGGAGTTGCCACCGACGGCCTCGAAGCCCAGCAACTGCGCGGTGTACTCGCGGTCGATCGGGTAGGTGGTGCCGGCCAGCGCGGCGCTGCCCAGGGGCATGCGGTTGGTGCGCTTGCGGCAGTCGACCAGACGCTCGTAGTCACGGCTGAGCATTTCGAACCAGGCCAGCAGGTGGTGGCCGAAGGTCACCGGCTGGGCGGTCTGCAGGTGGGTGAAGCCGGGCATGATGGTCTCGGCTTCACGCTCGGCCTGTTCCAGCAGGCCTTTCTGCAGGCGGGTGATTTGCGCCAGGATCAGGTCGATCTCGTCACGCAGCCACAGGCGGATGTCGGTGGCGACCTGGTCGTTGCGGCTACGCCCGGTGTGCAGCTTCTTGCCGGTGATGCCGATGCGGTCGGTCAGGCGCGCCTCGATGTTCATGTGCACGTCTTCCAGGTCCACGCGCCAGTCGAAGTGGCCGGCCTCGATCTCGCCCTGGATGGTGGTCAGCCCGTCAATGATGCTGTCGCGCTCGGCATCGGTCAGCACGCCGACCTTGGCCAGCATCGTCGCGTGGGCGATCGAGCCCATGATGTCGTGGCGGTAGAGGCGCTGGTCGAACGTGACGGAGGCGGTGAAGCGGGCGACGAAGGCGTCGACCGGCTCGCTGAAACGGCCGCCCCAGGACTGGTTGGTCTTGTCGGTGCTCATGGATTCGCTCGTGATCTGCTGAAGATGGATTGCCGGAAATAAAGTGTTGCCGATCATAGCAGGGTTGCTCCGGCTGGGGCTGACGCCGGTCGCGCGACTTTTATTTCGACCGAATCGGTCGCATGGCTTGTCGTCGACAGCACAGACGTCGACACTGGGGGCATGCCAACCTCACGAACGAACACCGGGCGTGATGCGCCCGCGACACCGGAATTCTTCCTGCCGCAGCTTTGCCTGCCCGAAGCGCTGCTGGTGCTGGTGGTATTGGCCGAGCTGCTGGTGATGGTGCTGGTGCTCAGCGAACCGATGCCTGGCGGCTTCGACTGGGTGCGCCTGGCCCTGACATCGTTGTATGTGCAGTGGATCGTGCTGCTCTCGGCGGCCGTGCTGTGCGCCACCCGGGCCTGGCTGGCGCGCCTGCGCCCCGGTGTGGCGGGGGGGGTGTGCTGCCTGTTGGTGGTCGGGCTGACACTGGCCTGCACCGCGCTCACCGAATACTTTTCCCTCGTCGCCACCCAGGTCGACAGCGGCAGCCCCGGCCGTTATCTGCGCCATGCGCTGATCAGTCTCATCATGTCGGTGCTGCTGCTGCGCTACTTTTACCTGCAGAGTCAGTGGCGGCGCCAGCAGCAGGCGGAGTTGCAGGCCCGGCTGGAGGCCTTGCAGGCGCGGATCCGTCCGCACTTCCTGTTCAACAGCCTGAACAGCATCGCCAGCCTGGTGGCGAGCGACCCACGTCAGGCCGAGCAGGCGGTGCTGGACCTGTCCGATCTGTTCCGGGCCAGCCTGGCCAACCCGGGAAACCTGGTGACCTGGCGCGAAGAACTGGAATTGGCGCAACGATATTTGTCGATCGAACGCTATCGTCTCGGCAACCGTCTACAGTTGGACTGGAGGGTCGGCACAATTCCGGAGGATCTGCCGATCCCGCAACTGACCTTGCAACCTTTGCTGGAAAACGCTCTGATCCATGGCATCGCTCCGCGTGTCGATGGCGGGGTGGTCAGGGTCGAAGCCGACTATAGAGAGGGAGAGTTCGTATTGTGTATCAGCAATCCCTATGACGCCGCCGTGCAGCAGGCGTCCAACGGTACTCACCTGGCACTGGTGAACATTGGTGCCCGACTTGCGGCACTTTTTGGGCCTCGCGCTAGTCTTAGCGTGGACCGCCGTGACGGCCGTCACTTCACCTGTCTACGCTATCCTTGTGCGAGACTCACTCAGGAATCCAGCGCAATATGAATGTCCTGATCGTTGATGACGAACCCCTGGCCCGCGAACGCCTGACCCGTCTGGTCGGCGAACTCGAGGGTTACAGTGTATTGGAGCCCAGCGCCACCAATGGCGAGGAGGCATTGGCCCTGATCGACAGCCTCAAGCCGGATATCGTCCTGCTTGACATCCGCATGCCCGGCCTCGATGGCCTGCAGGTGGCTGCGCGCCTGTGCGAGCGCGAAACGCCACCCGCGGTGGTGTTCTGCACCGCCCACGACGAGTTCGCCCTGGAGGCCTTCCAGGTCAGTGCCGTGGGCTATCTGGTCAAGCCGGTACGCCCCGAACACCTGCTCGAGGCCCTGAAGAAGGCCGAGCGGCCCAACCGCGTGCAACTGGCCGCGTTGACCCGGCCGGCGGCGGAAAGCGGCAACGGGCCACGCAGCCACATCAGCGCACGGACCCGCAAGGGCATCGAACTGATCCCCATCGGCCAGGTGATCTACTTCATCGCTGACCACAAGTACGTGACCCTGCGCCATGAGGGTGGCGAGGTGCTCCTCGACGAGCCATTGAAGGCCCTGGAAGACGAGTTCGGCGAACGCTTCGTGCGTATCCACCGCAATGCGCTGGTGGCACGCGATCGCATCGAGCGTCTTCAGCGCACGCCCCTGGGACATTTCCAACTGTTCCTCAAGGGGCTCAACGGCGATGCGCTGATCGTCAGCCGACGGCATGTCGCCGGCGTGCGCAAGATGATGCAACAGCTTTAACCCGGGGCTTGCAACAGGCCCCGGGCCTCACCCGTCCGCTGTTCCAGGCCAGGGAGGCTGCGGACTTCCTGATACAAGTCAAAGCTGGCCGGGCCGAACTGTTATTATCTGCCGTATTTACTCAGTACGGACCGTTCCATGTCTTCTCGCGAAATCCGCATCGCTACCCGTAAGAGCGCGCTCGCCCTATGGCAGGCCGAATACGTCAAGGCCCGCCTGGAACAGGCTCACCCGGGATTGCAGGTGACCCTGGTGCCGATGGTCAGCCGCGGCGACAAGCTGCTCGACTCGCCCCTGTCGAAAATCGGCGGCAAGGGGCTGTTCGTCAAGGAGCTGGAAACCGCCTTGCTCGAGAACGAGGCGGATATCGCCGTGCACTCGATGAAGGATGTGCCGATGGACTTCCCCGAGGGTCTGGGCCTGTTCTGCATCTGCGAGCGTGAAGACCCCCGCGATGCCTTCGTCTCCAACACCTACGCCAGCCTTGAGGCCCTGCCGGCCGGCGCGGTGGTCGGCACGTCGAGCCTGCGGCGCCAGGCACAACTGCTGACCCGCCGGCCCGACCTGCAGATCCGCTTCCTGCGGGGCAACGTCAATACCCGCCTGGCCAAGCTCGATGCCGGCGAGTACGACGCGATCATCCTGGCGGCGGCGGGGCTGATCCGCCTCGGTTTCGAGGACCGCATCACTTCGGCCATCAGCGTCGAGGACAGCCTGCCGGCGGGCGGTCAGGGTGCCGTGGGGATCGAGTGTCGCAGTGCCGACAACGAGATCCATGCGTTGCTCGCGCCGCTGCATCATGCCGACACGGCCGTGCGGGTGACGGCCGAGCGGGCGCTGAACAAGCACCTCAATGGTGGCTGCCAGGTGCCGATCGCCTGTTATGCCGTACTCGAAGATGAACAGGTCTGGCTGCGCGGCCTGGTCGGCCAACCGGCCGGTGGCCTGTTGCTGGCCGCCGACGCCCGTGCGCCACAGGCGGACGCCGAAGCCCTTGGCGTACAGGTGGCCGAGGCGCTGCTGGTGCAGGGCGCCGACGCCATCCTCAAGGCGGTCTATGGCGAGGCCGACGACCAATGAGTGGCTGGCGTCTGCTGCTGACGCGGCCGGCGGACGAGTCGGCCGCGCTCTCGGCGACTCTGGCCGACGCCGGGATCTTCAGCAGCGCCCTGCCGTTGCTGGAGATCCAGCCGCTGGCCATCGAAGGCGCCGAACTGAGCAAAATCCTCGAACTGCCTTTCTATGCGGCGGCGATCGTCGTCAGCAAGCCGGCTGCGCGTCTGGGCCTCGAACTGGTCGATCGCTACTGGCCACAGCCGCCGATGCTGCACTGGTTTACCGTGGGGGCCGCGACCGCGGGCCTGCTCGACGACTACGGCCTGCGGGTGGACTACCCGGCCGAAGGCGATGACAGTGAAGCCTTGCTCGCGCTGCCGGCCCTGCAGGCGGCACTGGCCCAGCCCGAACCGCGGGTGCTGATCCTGCGGGGAGAGGGGGGGCGCGAGCTGCTGGCCGAGCGTTTACGCGCCCAAGGTGCTAGTGTCGACTATCTGGAATTGTACCGCCGCCTCCTGCCCGAGTACGCCGACGGTACCCTGACTCGGCAGATTCACGCGGAACGCCTGAACGGCCTGGTGGTCAGCAGTGGGCAGGGTTTTGAACACCTGCGGCAGGTGGCGGGGGCGAATTGGCCGGAAGTGGCCCGGTTGCCGTTGTTCGTTCCCAGCCCCCGGGTGGCGCAGATGGCTCGTGCCGCCGGGGCGGGACATGTTGTGGATTGTCGTGGTGCCAGCGCCACGGCCTTGCTGGCGGCGTTGCAGGAGCACCCTGGACCCGCTTTCTGAATGCAAAGGATGGACACGTGAGCGAAACAGCCTTGCCAAAAGAACAAGCTCAACCGGCGCCCGAGACGCCGGCCAAACCGCCGGCGGCGCCCGTCGAGCGCCGTGGCAACGGTCTGGCGATCTTCGCCCTGCTGCTCGGTGCTGCCGGTGCGGCAGCCGGTGGCTGGGGGATCTGGCAGGTGCGCAACCTGCAGGCCAATCACCAGCAGCAGAGTGGACAACTGCAGGAACTGGGCAACCAGGCGCAGTCGCTCAAGCTCAGTGAGCAGCAGTTGGCGACGCGCCTGGACCAGTTGCCGGCGGCCTCCGAACTGGAAGACCGGCGCCGCCTGGTGGCCCAGTTGCAGGGTGACCAGCAGCGGCTCAGCCAGCGCCTGGAAAGTGTGCTGGGGGCCAGCCGCAAGGACTGGCGCCTGGCCGAGGCCGAGCACCTGCTGCGCCTGGCCACGCTGCGCTTGTCCGCGTTGCAGGACGTGACCAGTGCCCTGGCCCTGGTGCAGGGTGCCGACGACATCCTGCGCGAGCAGAACGACCCCGGCTCGTTCGCCGCCCGTGAACAACTGGCCAAGAGCCTGGCTGCGCTGCGCAGCACCGAGCAGCCGGATCGTACCGGGCTGTTCCTGCAGTTGGGTGCCCTGCGTGACCAGGTCACCCAGCTCAACGAACTGGCCCCGGAATACCAGGACCGTGGCGACTCGCTGCTGGGCCTGACGTCCGATGGCGACGGCGCCAGCCGCTGGGCCCAGTGGTGGGAGGAAATCTCGCGCTACATTCGTATCGACTTCAACGCCAACAAGAACATCCGGCCGCTGCTGGCCGGGCAGAGCCTGACCCAGGTCCGCCTGGCCCTGAGCCTGGCCCTGGAGCAGGCGCAGTGGGCGGCACTGAACGGGCAGGCGGAGGTTTATACCCAGGCCCTGACCGAGGCCCGTGACGTATTGACCGGCAGCTTCAATCCGGACAACCCGCAGAGCAAGGCCATGGTCGAGCAACTTGCCGAATTGAGCCGCAAGTCGGTGACGGTGCCGACCCCCGACCTCGCCTCGAGCCTGAGTGCTGTCCAGGCCTACCTCGAGCGGCGGCACGTGGAAACCGAGACGCCGGTACGCGGCGACGCGAAGCCGGCGCAGGAGACCAGCCCATGAAGCGATTCATCGCCATCGCGCTGCTGGTCATCGCCGTTTCCGGCCTGGTGGGTTATGCGATCTACCGGCACGCCGGCTACGTACTGATCGCCTACGACAGCTTCCGTTACGAATCCAGCCTGTGGGCGTTCCTCGCCGTGCTGCTGGTGCTGTGGCTGGTCTACCGGCTGTTGAAGTTCCTGATCGGCCTGGTCACGACGTCCAGTTCCGCGGCCAATCCCTGGTCCCGGCGCAACCGCAGCCGGCGTGTCCAACTGGCCATCGAACAGGGCCAGATGGACCTCGCCGAAGGCCGCTGGGCCAGTGCCCAGAAGCATCTGCACCGGGCCGCCGAGGCTGAGCGCCAACCGCTGCTTTATTACCTCGGCGCGGCACGTGCGGCCAACGAGCAGGGCAAGTATGACGAATGCGACAACCTGCTGGAGCGAGCCCTGACGCGCCAGCCGCAGGCCGAACTGGCGATTGCCTTGAGTCATGCGCAGTTACAGGTTGACCGTGGCGATACCGACGGGGCCTTGGCTACCCTGCAGGCGATGCACGATCTGCATCCCCACAGCGTTCAGGTACTGCGGCAGTTGCAGCGTTTGCACCAGCAGCGTGGCGACTGGTCGGCGGTGGTTCGGCTGTTGCCGGCGTTGCGCAAGGACAAGGCACTGCCGCCAGCCGAACTGGCGGAACTGGAGCGACGGGCCTGGGGCGAGAACCTGAGCCTGGCGGTGCGCCGCGAGCAGGATGGTGAAGCCGGGCTGAAATCCCTGGAGCGGGCCTGGCAACAATTGTCCGCGGCCCAGCGCCAGGAGCCGCAACTGGTGCTGGCCTATGCCGAGCAACTGCGCCAGTTGGGGGCTGACGGTGAGGCCGAGGAGGCTCTGCGTACGGCGCTCAAGCGCCAGTACGACAGTCATCTGGCCCGGCTCTACGGCCTGCTGCGCGGGCGTGACCCGGTGCGCCAATTGCAGACCGCCGAGGGTTGGCTCAAGGAGCATTCGGGCGATGCCAGCCTGTTGCTGACCCTGGGTCGCCTGTGCCTGCAGAACAGCCTGTGGGGCAAGGCGCGTGACTACCTGGAGGCGAGCCTGCGGGTGCAACGCCATCCGGAGGCGTGTGCCGAGCTCGCCCGGTTGCTGGCCCAGTTGGGCGACACCGAGCGCAGCAACCAGCTGTTCCAGGAAGGTCTCGGCCTGCTGGATGAGCGTTTGCTCGCGCGGCCGCTGCCGGTTCCGGTCAACGCCTGATCGCCGCAAGGGACGGGTCGCCGGTGCTGGGCGACCCGTCCCGGATGCGCGGCCTATTTCCCTGTAATGCCTTGATACCGAAATCCTACTTGCTACGTAATGGTTTCATCGGACGTCTATCGGTAATTCCTTACAGGCTTGAGGAATTATCTGCGCTGGCTCGCCTTGAAAGGGCCGCGGCCTTTCCTCTACCGTAACTGCCTGTCTCTCCTGTTACGGAATAGCCATGTTCCTGGCCCGCTCACGTTCTCTGTTCTCCCTGGCCTTCCTGGCAGCGGCGCCGATCATGGCGGCTTCGTTGTACCTGGAGTATGGAGTCGGGCTGAAGCCTTGTTCGTTGTGCATGGTCCAGCGGCTGTTCCTCGCCGGCTTCTGCCTGGTCAGCCTGCTCGGGGCGTTGCACGGGCCGGCCCGCATCGGCTGTCGGGTGTATGGTGCGCTGGGGTTGTTGTTCGCCGTGGCCGGTGCGGCGACGGCAGCCCGCCAGGTCCTGCTGCAGCAGGTGCCGCCGGAGGAATTGATGATCTGCCAGCCCGGCCTGCATTGCCTGATGCAGCAAGGCTCGCTGTTGCAGGCGCTGCAGCTGATGTTCCGGGCCACCGCCGAGTGTGCGCAGATCCATTGGACACTGTTCGACCTGAGCATTCCCGAGTGGAGCCTGCTGGCCTTTGTCGGCATGAGTATCGTGGCGATCTACCAGATGATCGGTCCGGTTCTCGGAGGCCGTCGTGGTGTCTGGCGCGACCGGTAGTCGCCCCTGCGGATTAAACGCTTGTATGAACTTTCTCGTCTGCGTACCTTGAAGCAGGTGTCGTGCGGGCATAATCTGGCCCGCACGCATGCAACGCAAACAAGGTTGCCCTGTTTGGCCAAGTCAGGATACTCGGTGGCTACGAGGTGTCGGGCGGCATGACCCTGAAGGGAAGAAATCACCATGCTTGAAAGTTGTCAGAATGCCCAGGAACGCTGGGGCGGTGTGCACCTGCTGATTGATCGCTGGCTGCAGGATCGTCATGAACTCATAAAAGCCTATGATGCGCTCGGTGCCGAGCCCGGAGCCCTGGCGCACAGTCGCCAGCCATTGCAGGAGTTCTGTGGGGTCCTGGTGGACTATGTGTCGGCCGGACACTTCGAAATCTATGAACAGCTCACCAGCGAGGCCAAGGCCTTCGGCGATCAACGCGGGCTGAAGCTGGCCGATACCCTCTACCCACGTATCGATGTGATCACCGAAAAGCTGCTGGCCTTCAACGATCTGTGCGACGCCGGCAAGTGCGTGGCGGAGAAGTTCAAGGAGCTCGGTGGCCTGTTGCATGAGCGCTTCGAACTCGAGGACTGCCTGATCGAAGTGCTGCATAATGCACACAAGGAAGAAGCCGTCGCCCAGGCTTGAACGGTAATGGGCAGTCCCTCAAGACGGTGCGCATGGCGCACCGTTTTTCGTTTCAGGCCACCTTCAACTGGCGACGCCGAGCAGTTCGATATCGAACACCAGCGGGGTGTAGGGCGCGATCAGGTCGCCGGCACCGTCCGCACCATAGGCCTGGGCTGATGGCAGCACCAGGCGCCACTTGGCACCGACCTGCATCTGCGGCAAGGCGCTGCGCCAGCCATTGATCACGCTGTCCAGGCGAAACCACTGCGGCTGGTTGTTCTGGTCGAAGATCGTGCCATTGGGCAGGTGCCCCACATAGCGCACCTGTACCCGGCCATTGGCAGCCACTTTCTCGCCGGTACCCGGTGTCAGCTCGGTCACCAGGATGCCGTCGGCCAATTCGCGAACGCCTGGCTTGGCTTTCTCTTCGGCAAGGAATTTCTTCTCCGCTTCGAGGGCGACTTCGCTTTGCGGCTTGGCCGAATCTTCCGTGGCCTGAGCTTCATGCGCGGCGAGGATCTGTTCGATCCGTTCATTCGTCAGTGCCAGTGGCTTGCCCTGGTAGGCCTGTTGCAAACCCTCGACCAATGCCTTGAGCTGCAGGTCCGGCACCTCCTGACGCAGGCGTTCGCCGAGGCTGGCGCCGAGGCTGTAGGCGAGGTCATGGGCGTCGTCGGCTTTTTCCTCCGGTGCGCCGTGGGCCAGTGGCAGGACAAGACACAGCGACAACATTAGGTAACGCGACATGGCAACTCTCCGACCTGGGACCCGACGGATTATGCCAGTGCTGCAGGCCGGTTGTTGGTCTTGGCGAATGATCCCCGAGAACATTTTTTGCCGCATGCAACGTCGGCCCTTCGATACTGTCAACATGCCCTAGCGGCGGTAGTCAGAGAAGGTCTAGTATGAGCCGCACTCACGTCAGCCAGGAGGTAAACCATGTCGGCCACCCAGAAGCCTGTAAATACTCCGTTGCACCTGCTCCAACAACTGTCGGGCAGCCTGCTCGAGCATTTGGAAAACGCTTGTTCCCAAGCCTTGGCTGATGCTGAAAAACTGCTCGCCAAACTGGAAAAGCAACGCGGCAAGGCCCAGGAAAAACTGCACAAGTCCCGCACCAAATTGCAGGACGCCGCCACTGCCGGTAAAGCCAAGGCACAAGCCAAGGCCAAGGCTGCTGTCGGTGAGCTGGAAGAGCTGCTCGACAAGCTGAAAACCAGCCAGTCGGAAACCCGTGCCTACATCCTGCAACTCAAGCGCGATGCACAGGAAAGCCTGAAGCTGGCGCAAGGCGTTGGTCGTGTGAAAGAGGCCGTGACCAAGGCACTGTCGACCCGTGAAGCCAAGCCTGCCGCACCGGCC
>NZ_AQOH01000021.1 GCF_000364705.1 Pseudomonas fuscovaginae SE-1
TGGCAGGCGCGGTGCCCGCGACTTTCAGCACCAGGATCAGGTCGCCGGTACCGACTTCGTCGTTCAGTTTGACGTTGATGCTTTCCACCACGCCGGCAGCCGGCGAAGGGATTTCCATGCTGGCCTTGTCGGACTCGAGGGTGATCAGCGACTGATCGGCCTCGATGGTGTCGCCGACCTTGACCGAGATCTCGATGATCTGGGCCTTGCCCGACGAACCGATGTCCGGCACGTGCACCTGCTGCGCCGAGGCGGCAGCCGGGGCGGCGCTTGGAGCGGCCGCCGGTGCAGGGGCTGGAGCCGGTGCGGCGGCGGCAGGGGCCGGGCCAGCCGCGGGGGCCGGGGCAGCGGCGCCCTCGACTTCCAGTTCCAGCAGCTCGTCGCCTTCCTTCAGGCGATCGCCCAGCTTCACTTTCAGGCTCTTGATGACACCGGTCTTCGGCGCGGGCACTTCCATGCTCGCCTTGTCCGACTCCAGGGTCAGGATGCTCTGGTCGGCTTCGATGCGGTCGCCGACTTTCACAAACAGTTCGATTACTTCACCTTCACCGCTGCCGATGTCAGGTACGCGAATGAGTTCGCTCACAGGGGGTCTCCTCAGCAGTCCAGTGGGTTGCGTTTTTCCGGGTCGATACCGAACTTGGCGATAGCCTCGGCCACCACTTTAGGCTCGATGTCGCCACGGTCAGCCAAGGCTTCCAGGGCTGCCAACACCACGAAATGACGATCGACTTCGAAGAAGTGACGCAGCTTCTTGCGGCTGTCACTGCGGCCGAAACCGTCGGTACCCAGGACCTTGAACTCCTTGGATGGGACCCACTGGCGGATCTGTTCAGCGAACAGCTTCATGTAGTCGGTGGACGCGATCACCGGACCCTTGCGGCCGGAGAGGCATTGCTCGACATAGCTCTGCTTCGGCTTCTGGCCAGGGTGCAGGCGGTTGCTGCGTTCCACGGCCAGGCCGTCGCGGCGCAGTTCGTTGAAGCTGGTGACGCTCCAGACGTCGGCGCCGATGTTGAACTGCTCGCGCAGGATCTTCGCCGCTTCACGCACTTCGCGCAGGATGGTGCCGGAGCCCATCAGTTGTACGTGGTGAGCGGCTTCCTTGGTGTCTTCCTCGAGCAGATACATGCCCTTGATGATGCCTTCCTCGACGCCGGCCGGAATGGCTGGCTGCTGGTAGGACTCGTTCATCACGGTGATGTAGTAGAAGACGTCCTGCTGCTCTTCGGTCATCTTCTTCATGCCGTCCTGGATGATCACCGCCAGCTCGTAGCCGTAGGTCGGATCATAGGTGCGGCAGTTCGGGATGGTGCCGGCCAGCATGTGGCTGTGACCATCTTCGTGCTGCAGGCCTTCGCCGTTCAGGGTGGTCCGGCCGGCGGTACCGCCGATCAGGAAACCACGGGTACGGCTGTCGCCAGCCGCCCAGGCCAGGTCGCCGATACGCTGGAAGCCGAACATCGAGTAGAAGATGTAGAACGGCAGCATCGGCTGGTTGTGGCTGGAGTACGAAGTACCGGCGGCGATGAAGGAGCTCATGGCGCCCGCTTCGTTGATGCCTTCCTCGAGGATCTGGCCTTTCTTGTCCTCGCGGTAGAACATCACCTGGTCCTTGTCGACCGGCTCGTAGAGCTGGCCGACGGACGAGTAGATGCCCAGTTGGCGGAACATGCCTTCCATACCGAAGGTACGGGCTTCGTCCGGGATGATCGGGACGATGCGCGGGCCGATTTCCTTGTCCTTGACCAGTTGCGCGAGGATTCGCACGAAGGCCATGGTGGTGGAGATTTCACGGTCGCCCGAGCCGTCCAGGATGGCCTTGAGGGTATCCAGTGGCGGAGTCGGAACGCTGAAGCTCTTGGCGCGACGCTGCGGTACGAAACCACCCAGGGCGGCACGACGCTCGCTCAGGTAGCGGGCTTCGGCGCTGCCTTCTTCCGGCTTGAAGAATGGCAGGTGTTCCAGCTCCTCGTCCTTGACCGGGATGTCGAAACGATCGCGGAACGAACGCAGGCTGTCGACGTCGACCTTCTTGGTGTTGTGGGCGGTGTTTTTCGCTTCGCCCGCACCGGTGCCGTAACCCTTGATGGTCTTGGCCAGGATGACGGTAGGCTGTTCCTTGTGGTTGACCGCCTGGTGGTAGGCTGCATAGACCTTGTACGGGTCGTGGCCACCGCGGTTGAGTTTCCAGATCTCGTCGTCGGACAGGTCGGCAACCATCGCCTTGAGTTCAGGCGAGTTGAAGAAGTGCTCGCGGACGAACGCGCCGTCCTTGGCCTTGTAGTTCTGGTATTCGCCGTCGATGACTTCGTCCATGCGGCGCTGCAGGATGCCGTCGGTGTCCTTGGCCAGCAGTGGGTCCCAGAAACGGCCCCAGATGACCTTGTTGACGTTCCACTGGGCACCACGGAACACGCCTTCGAGTTCCTGGATGATCTTGCCGTTGCCGCGAACCGGGCCGTCGAGGCGCTGCAGGTTGCAGTTGATGACGAAGATCAGGTTGTCCAGCTTCTCGCGGCCGGCCAGGGCGATGGCGCCCAGGGATTCCGGCTCGTCGCACTCGCCGTCGCCCATGAAGCACCAGACTTTCTGCTTGCCTGGCTGGATAAAGCCACGGGCTTCCAGGTACTTCATGAAGCGTGCCTGGTAGATCGCCTGGATCGGGCCCAGACCCATGGAAACGGTCGGGAACTGCCAGAAATCAGGCATCAGCCATGGGTGCGGGTAGGACGACAGGCCGTTGCCATCGACTTCCTGGCGGAAGTTGTTCATCTGGTCTTCGCTGATGCGGCCTTCCATGAAGGCGCGGGCGTAGACGCCTGGCGAGGCGTGGCCCTGGAAGTAGATCAGGTCGCCGCCGTGTTCGTCGGTCGGGGCCTGGAAGAAGTAGTTGAAGCCGATGTCGTACAGGGTGGCACTGGAGGCGAAGCTGGAGATGTGACCGCCCAGGTCAGAATCTTTCAGGTTCGTGCGCATGACCATGGCCAACGCGTTCCAACGTACCAGCGAGCGAATGCGGCGTTCCATGAACAGGTCGCCAGGCATGCGTGCTTCGTGGGTGACGGGAATCGTGTTGCGGTACGGCGTGGTGATGGCGTAGGGCAGTTGCGAGCCGCTGCGGGTCGCGAGTTCACCCATACGGGTCATCAGATAGTGAGCACGGTCTTCGCCTTCTTTGTCGAGAACCGATTCCAGGGCGTCCAGCCATTCCTGGGTTTCGACGGGATCGAGGTCTTGCATGGCTTGCTCCAGGGCGGAAAGGCTTCCAGAATCGGTTGCCTGAGTTTGCGACTGGCCTTGTGGGCAGACGACATAAATTCTTGGATGATCCGGAGGTTGTTCCGGGGTTCTGTAGTTTTACTACAAATCGCCAACCATTTCAGCCTTTCGAATGTATAGACGAGTAGTAAAACTACAGATCAATGTACGAAAACTTCCTGTTGCATTGTGAGAATAATCGATATTGTTGGTTGAAAATAAACCTGTTCAGGTGTGAGCTTGATGTTGGCTGCCAAAAAAAACCGATTATCAGCTATTTCCAACTTTTGTTCGACACTCCTTTTCGGGGCATGTTTCTCGCCCTCACCGTTTGCGGCTGCTTGTTCGCCGATCAAGGATAGACCATGAGCCTACCTGCACTGGCCGTTTTGCCGGCCATTCTCCAGCCTTTTGTCAGCCGGGCCGAACAGTCCTTCCGCGCCGCCGTCGCCGCATTGGGCGACGATCACGGCCTGGCCGGATGGCCGTCCGGGCGCTGGGCCGATTTCGCCCGGGTCAGTGCCGCCAGTGATTTCTTCATTGAACAGGCGATCCGTGACCCTTTGATGTTGCTGGAGCTGGTGCAGTTCGGCGACCTGGATCGGGTTTTCGCGCCCGGGGAAATGTGCGGGCAGATCGCTGCCGCGGTCCAGCAGGCGCAAAGCGAGGATGAGCTGGGTCGGGTATTGCGGCGTCAGCGCAATCGTCAGCAGGTACGGATCATCTGGCGTGACCTGACGCGCCAGGCCGATCTGGTGCAGACCTGTCGCGATCTTTCGGACATGGCCGATGCCTGCATCGACCAGGCCTATCAATGGTTGTACCAGCGCCATTGCCAGCAATTCGGCACGCCGACCGGCCGGCGCAGTGGCGAGCCGCAGCAGATGGTCATCCTCGGCATGGGCAAGCTCGGTGCCGTGGAGTTGAACCTGTCCTCCGACATCGACCTGATCTTCGCCTACCCGGAAGGTGGCGAGACCGTCGGCGTGAAGCGCCCGCTGGATAACCAGGAATTCTTCATTCGTCTGGGGCAGCGGCTGATCAAGGCGCTGGACCCGATCACCGTCGACGGATTCGTCTTTCGTGTCGACATGCGCCTGCGTCCGTATGGGTCGGCCGGCGCGCTGGTACTGAGCTTCAACGCCCTGGAGCAGTACTATCAGGACCAGGGGCGCGACTGGGAACGCTACGCGATGATCAAGGCGCGGGTGGTGGCTGGTGACCAGGTGGCCGGTGCGCAGTTGCTGGAAATGTTGCGGCCGTTCGTCTATCGGCGCTACCTGGACTTTTCCGCGATCGAGGCGCTGCGCACCATGAAACAGTTGATCCAGCAGGAGGTCCGGCGCAAGGGCATGGCCGAGAACATCAAGCTGGGGGCTGGTGGCATTCGCGAGGTGGAGTTCATTGCCCAGGCGTTTCAGCTGATTCACGGCGGGCGTGACCTGAGCCTGCAGCAGCGGCCGTTGCTGAAGGTGCTGGGCACCCTCGAGGGCCAGGGTTACCTGCCCTCGGCGGTGGTCGCCGAATTGCGCACGGGCTATGAGTTCCTGCGTTACACCGAGCATGCGATCCAGGCGATCGCCGATCGCCAGACCCAGATGCTGCCCGATGACGACAAGGATCGGGCGCGTATCGCCTTCATGCTCGGCTTCGATAACTGGGATGCCTTCCATGCAGAACTGATGCACTGGCGTGGCCGGATCGATTGGCACTTCCGCCAGGTCATCGCCGATCCGGACGAGGATGAGAACGAGGATTGCCAGGTCGCCGTGGGGGGCGAATGGTTGCCCCTGTGGGAGGAGGCCCAGGACGAGGAGGCCGCCAGTCGCCAGTTGCAGGAGGCCGGTTTCAAGGATGCTCCCAAGGCATTGAAGCAGCTTGCGTCGCTGCGTGCCAGTCCGCAGTTGCGGGCCATGCAGCGTCTCGGGCGCGAGCGCCTCGATGCCTTTATCCCGCGATTGCTCGCCCAGGCGGTCGAGCACGCCGATCCGGACCTGGTACTGGAGCGGGTGTTGCCGTTGGTCGAGGCGGTGGCCCGACGTTCCGCCTATCTGGTGCTGCTCACGGAAAACCCCGGGGCCTTGCGTCAATTGCTGACCCTGTGTGCCGCCAGCCCGTGGATTGCCGAGCAGATCACCCGGTTCCCGATGCTGCTCGACGAATTGCTCAACGAGGGCCGGCTGTTCAAGCCACCGCTGGCGCCGGAGTTGGCCGCCGAGCTGCGTGAGCGCCTGACGCGGATTCCCGAGGATGACCTCGAGCAGCAGATGGAAGCTCTGCGCCACTTCAAGCTGGCGCACCGGTTGCGGGTCGCCGCTTCGGAAATCTCCGGCAGCCTGCCATTGATGAAGGTCAGCGACTATCTGACCTGGCTGGCCGAGGCGATCCTGGAGCAGGTGCTGGCCCTGGCCTGGCGGCAAACGGTGAGCAAGTACGGCTCGCCGCGGCGCGCCGATGGTACGCTGTGCGATCCCGGCTTCATCATCGTCGGCTATGGCAAGGTCGGTGGGATCGAACTCGGGCATGGCTCGGACCTGGACCTGGTGTTCATCCACGATGGCGACCCGAATGCCGAAACCGACGGCGCCAAGCCGATCGACACGGCCCAGTTCTTCACCCGCCTGGGGCAGCGGATCATTCATCTGCTGACCACCCAGACCAACTCCGGCCAGCTCTATGAGGTCGACATGCGCCTGCGTCCGTCGGGTGCTTCCGGCCTGTTGGTCAGTTCCCTCGGCGCGTTCGAACGCTATCAGCAGAACGAGGCCTGGACCTGGGAGCACCAGGCGTTGATCCGGGCCCGGGTACTGGTCGGTTGCCAGGACGTCGGGGCGGCCTTCGAGAAAGTCCGTGCGGCGGTGCTGGGGCGCGAGCGCGATCTGCCGACCCTGCGCCAGGAAGTCAGCGAGATGCGCGCCAAGATGCGCGACAACCTCGGCAGCAAGGCGACCGCGGCCGGTATGGCGGCCAATGCCTTCGAGGCGACGGCGCCGTTTGACCTGAAGCAGGACGCCGGAGGTATCGTCGATATCGAATTTATGGTGCAATACGCGACTTTGGCCTGGTCGAAAGAGCACCCGGCGTTACTGCGTTACACGGATAACATCCGCATCCTTGAGGGGCTGGAGCAGGCCGGGTTGATCCCCGCGGCCGATGCCGGCCTGCTGCGCGAGGCCTACAAGGCTTATCGTTCCGCCGCCCATCGCCAGGCCCTGCAGAAGGAGGCCGGCGTCATCGGTGGCGACCAGTTCGCGGTCGAGCGGCGCGATGTGATGCGGATCTGGGCTGAACTGGGACTAAGCTAGGGCCTGTAGAGAGGGTCGTCATGCAGGCGCTTTCGTACAGGGCCTGGGACGGCCATGGGCAAAGACCGGGGAGGCTACAGGCCTCCCTGATCGTTTCCGGAATATTTATGAAGATTCTCATCGTTGGGCCCAGTTGGGTCGGTGACATGGTGATGGCTCAGACACTGTTCCAGTGTCTGAAACAACGCCACCCGCAGTGCGAGATCGATGTGCTGGCTCCCGAGTGGAGCCGCCCGATCCTCGAGCGCATGCCCGAAGTGCGTGCCGCCTTGAGCTTTCCGCTCGGCCACGGCGTACTGGACCTGGCTACCCGGCGCAAGATCGGCAAATCCCTGGTCGGTCAGTATGACCAGGCCATTCTGCTGCCCAACTCGTTGAAGTCGGCGTTGGTGCCGTTCTTTGCCGGCATCCCGAAGCGCACCGGCTGGCGTGGCGAATTCCGCTACGGCCTGCTCAATGACGTGCGCAAGCTGGATAAAGAACGCTATCCGCTGATGATCGAGCGGTTCATGGCCCTGGCCTATGAACCGGGCGCCGAATTGCCAAGGCCTTATCCCAGCCCACGTCTGCAGATTGATCCGGTCAGCCGTGAGGCGGCGTTGGGCAAGTTCGAGCTGACACTCGATCGACCGGTGCTGGCCCTGTGTCCTGGCGCCGAGTTCGGCGAATCCAAGCGCTGGCCATCGGAGCATTATGCGAAAGTCGCCGAAACGAAGATTCGCGAGGGCTGGCAGGTCTGGCTGTTCGGTTCGAAGAACGATCATGCGGTCGGTGAGGATATTCGCCAGCGGCTGATTCCCGGGCTGCGTGAGGAGTCGGTCAACCTCAGTGGGGCCACTTCGCTGGCCGAGGCGATCGACCTGCTGTCCTGTGCCGACTCCGTGGTGTCCAACGACTCGGGGCTGATGCATGTGGCCGCGGCGTTGAATCGTCCGCTGGTGGCGGTCTATGGCTCGACCTCGCCGGGCTTCACGCCGCCGCTGGCGGACCAGGTGGAAATCGTCCGCCTGGGCCTGGAGTGCAGCCCCTGCTTCGAGCGTACCTGTCGTTTCGGGCACTACAACTGCCTGCGCCAGCTGTTGCCCGCGCCCGTGAATGAAGCCCTGCAGCGTCTGCAGGGTTCCCCGGTCGAGGTCCGGTAACTTGCGAGTATTGCTGGTCAAGACATCCTCCCTGGGAGACGTGATCCATGCGCTGCCGGCCTTGACCGATGCGGCCCGGGCGATTCCCGGCATCCGCTTCGACTGGGTGGTCGAGGAAGGTTTCGCCGAGATTCCGAGCTGGCATCCGGCGGTGGACAAGGTGATTCCGGTCGCTATCCGCCGCTGGCGCAAGAACCTCTGGCAGACCTTCAAGAGTGGCGAGTGGAAGCGCTTCAAGCAAACCCTGCGCGCAACGAAGTACGATCTGGTGATCGATGCCCAGGGCCTGGTGAAAAGCGCGTTCCTGACCCGTTACGTGAAAGCCCCGGTCGCCGGGCTGGACAAACAGTCGGCCCGTGAGCCGCTGGCCAGTCGGTTCTATTCCCGACGCCTGGCCGTGGCGCGGGGGCAGCATGCGGTCGAGCGGGTGCGACAGCTGTTCGCCGTGGCGCTGGGCTATGACTTGCCCGGCGGACTGGGCGATTACGGCCTGGATGTCGAGAAGCTGGTGGTGTTGCCACGCAGCAGGACGCCGTTCGTGCTGTTTCTCCATGGCACCACCTGGGACACCAAGCACTGGCCCGAAGCCTACTGGCGTGAGTTGGCCGAGCGGATGGGACAACTGGGCGTCGAAGTGAAGTTGCCTTGGGGCAACGCTGTCGAGAAGGCACGCGCCGAGCGGATCGCCCGAGGGCTGAGGCATGCGGTGGTGCTGCCGAAGCTGAATCTGGCCGGGGTGGGCAAGGTTCTGGCCGACGCCAGCGCCTGTGTCGCCGTGGATACCGGCCTGGGCCACCTGGCCGCCGCGCTGGATGTGCCGACGCTGTCGCTGTTCGGTCCGACCAATCCGGGGCTGACCGGCGCCTACGGCAAGTCGCAGATTCACCTGGCGAGCGACTTCTCCTGTGCGCCCTGCCTGCAAAAGAAATGCACCTATGTGCCCACCGCCGAAGACCAGAAGCGCTTCGATCTCAAGCGCGAGTTGCCGCTGTGCTTCACGCGGCTCAACCCTGAACGTGTTGCCAGCCGGCTGACCGCGTTGTTACTGGCCGAGGAGCGGCACTGATGCAACTGGCTTTTGTCCTGTACAAGTATTTTCCCTTCGGTGGCCTGCAGCGCGACTTCATGCGTATCGCCTTGGAGTGCCAGCGTCGCGGCCACCAGATCCGTGTCTATACGCTGATCTGGGAGGGCGATGTTCCGCCCGGATTCGAAGTGCTGGTGGTGCCGATCAAGGCGTTCTCCAACCATCGGCGCAACGAGAAGCTCAGTGCCTGGATGGAGGCCGACCTGGCCAGGCGTCCGGTGGATCGGCTGATCGGCTTCAACAAGATGCCCGGCCTCGACGTGTACTACGCCGCCGACGGCTGCTTCGAGGACAAGGCGCAAAACCTGCGGCATTCGCTGTACCGTTTCTGGGGTCGCTACAAGCACTTCGCCGAGTACGAGCGGGCAGTGTTCGCCCGGGATGCGAAGACCGAGATCCTGATGATCTCCGAGGTGCAGCAGCCGCTGTTCATCAAGCATTACGACACGCCGTTGGAGCGTTTTCACCTGCTGCCTCCGGGGATTGCCCAGGACCGCCGGGCGCCGGCCAATGCGGCCGAGATCCGCGCCGAGTTCCGCCGTGAATTCAAACTGGCGGAGGACGAGTATCTACTGGTGCAGATCGGCTCCGGGTTCAAGACCAAGGGTGTCGATCGCAGCCTCAAGGCCCTGGCGGCATTGCCGGCAGAACTGAAAAAACGTACCCGGCTATTTGTAATCGGCCAGGACGATCCCAAGGTATTCCAGATGCAGAGTGCTGCGCTGGGGCTGGGCGAACATGTGCAGTTTCTCAAGGGACGCGGCGATATCCCGCGGTTCCTGCTGGGGGCCGACCTGCTGATTCATCCGGCCTACAACGAGAACACCGGCACCGTGCTGCTGGAGGCGCTGGTGTCCGGTTTGCCGGTGCTGGTCAGCGCGGTCTGCGGTTATGCCCACTACATTGCCGAGGCCGATGGCGGCCTGGTGCTGGACGAGCCGTTCGAGCAGAACCAGCTCAATCAATACCTGAAGCGGATGCTGTCCGATGGGACGGCGCGCACGGCATGGAGCCGCAACGGTCTGGCCTTCGCCGAGACGGCCGATCTCTACAGCATGCCGCAGCACGCTGCGGATGTGATTCTGGCGGAGCAACACCGATGAAGTTGATTCTTGCCGAACCCTTCAAGAGCCTGTGGGCCGGGCGCGACGCGTTCGCCGAGGTCGAGCGCTTGCAGGGCAAGGTTTATCGCGAGCTGGAGGCTCGTCGGACGTTGCGCACGGAAGTCGCCGGGCGTGGCTACTTCGTGAAGATCCATCATGGCATTGGCTGGCGCGAAATCTTCAAGAACCTGTTGACCGCGAAAATGCCGGTGCTGGGTGCCGGCCAGGAATGGCGGGCGATCCAGTGCCTGCACCAGGCCGGGGTGCCCACCATGACCGGCGTGGCCTACGGCGAGCGTGGCAGCAACCCCGCCGGCCAGGATTCGTTCATTGTCACCGAAGAACTGGCGCCTACCATCAGTCTCGAAGACTACACCCTGCAATGGCCGGTGCAGCCGCCAGAGCCGCGGCTCAAGCGCGCGCTGATCGCCGAAGTGGCGCGCATGACCGGTGGCATGCATCGGGCCGGGCTCAACCATCGAGACTGCTATATCGCCCATTTCCTGCTGCATACCGACAGGCCGGTGACGGCCGATGATCTCAAGCTTTCGGTCATTGACCTGCATCGTGCACAGGTTCGCCCGAGCATCCCGCGCCGCTGGCGGAACAAGGACCTGGCGGGACTGTATTTCTCGGTGCTGGATATCGGCCTTACCCGGCGCGACAAATTGCGTTTCCTGCGGGGCTATTTCCTCCGGCCGCTGCGTGAGGTCTTGCGTGACGAGGCTCCGTTGCTGGCCTGGTTGGAACGCAAGGCCGAAAAGCTCTACAAGCGCAAGCAGCGTTACGGGGATGCGCTCTGATGTCGGGTTGGAAACTGGAACCTGAATACGCGGCGCTGGCGGACGATTTTGGCAGCCTGGAGGCGGTGTTCGCCCTCGAGGGTGAGCACCTGACCCGCGATCCGCTGTCGGAGGTCATTCGGGTCAATCGCAACGGCGTGAACTATTACGTCAAGCGCTACTCCGGCGCGGGCAAGGGGCTGCGGCAGTATTTCGGCCGGCCGCGGGTCCGTTCGGAATGGCAGAACCTCAAGCGTTTCGCCAAGTGGGGGATTCCGACCGCCGAAGTGATCGCCTGGGGCCTGGAACGCCGGGGTGCCGCTTACCATCGGGGTGCCATGATCACGCGTGAGCTGCCCAATACCGAGGACCTTTCGGCGCTGGCCAACCGCAATGATCCATTGCTGCGCGATCGTGCCTGGGTCGATGGTGTCAGCCGGCAGTTGGCTCGCTACACACGTATCATGCATGACCAGCGTTTCACCCATAACGATCTGAAGTGGCGCAACCTGCTGGTCGATGACCAGGCCCAACTGTTCCTGATCGATTGTCCCAATGGTGAGTTCTGGCGCGGTTTCTGGCTGCGCTACCGGATCACCAAGGATCTGGCCTGTTTGGACAAGGTGGCCAAGTATCACTTGTCGGCTACCCAGCGGCTGCGTTTTTACTTGCAGTACCGCCAACGTAACCGGCTGAATGCGGCGGACAAGAAACGCATTCGGCATGTGTTGAGATTTTTCGAGGGACGGGAATGACCGACTTCCTGGCGGCTGCCGACCGCGCGTTGCTCGAACGCAACGGACTCGGCAACTTCGATGCGCTGTGGAACAAGGCGTTGGACGCGGTGGATGAGCCCAACACCAGTGGCGGTGGCTGGAGCAGCGTGTACCGGCTGGAGCTGGAAGGCCAGGCCTATTACCTCAAGCGCCAGAGCAATTACCTGACGCGTACCCTGCACAGCCCGTTGGGCGAGCCGACCTTTGCCCGCGAGTTCCGCAATATCAGCCGCTACCAGCGCCTGGGTATTGCGGCCCTGCAGGCGGCGTTCTTCGGCGAGCGTGCGGTTAAGGGCGAGCGCCGGGCCGTATTGTTGACCCGTGCGCTGGACGGCTGGAACGACCTGGACTCGTTGCTCGAGCAATGGCCGCAACTCACGCCGGTGCAGCGCCAGGCGATTCTGCGTTGCTGTGGCCTGCTGGCCCGGCAACTGCACGGGATGCGCCAGATCCACGGTTGCTTCTATCCCAAGCATATCTTCCTGCAGGAGTCGGCGGGCGGCTACCAGGCGCGGTTGATCGACCTGGAGAAAACCCGGCCGCTGCTGTTCGGGCAGCGTGACCGGGTCAAGGATCTCGAACCGCTGCTGCGTCGGGCACCGGTCTGGAGTGAAGCCGACGTTCGCGTTCTGCTGGCGGCCTATCTCGACCAGGCGCAGGACAGCTCGCTGGTGGATGCCTGGCTTCAGCGCCTCGGCGCACGGCGTAGCAGAAAGGGGAGTCGTTGATGCGTCTGTCCGAATTGAAGTCTGCCGGGCGTACGCCGGTTCTGCCCCTGAGCATCGAGCTGGCGGATGCCGCCGGTCCCGGTCAGTTGCAACTGCTCAGTCTTTTGCGAGTGCTGCCGGGGCAGCGTTATGTCGGTGCCGGGGTCTGGCGTGGCCGCACGGTGTTGGCCAAGTTGCTGGTGGGTGGCAAGGCAGCCCGGCATTTCCAGCGCGAGTTGCAGGGTGTGCGCCTGCTCGCCGAGCAGGGGTTGACCACGCCGCTGTTGCTGGCCGATGGCTTGAAGGAAGGCGAGGGCGGCTGGCTGCTGTTCGAGTTCCTGGAGGGCGCCGAAAGCCTGGCCGATGCCTGGAGGCAGGTCGAGGCGCTGCCGGCCCTGGCTGACGAACAGCAACGAGTGCTGGGCGAGGCGCTGGGTGCGATCGCACAAATGCACGGCAAGGGCCTGTGGCAGGAAGACCTGCACCTGGACAACCTGCTGCGTCATGATGGCAAGCTGCACCTGATCGACGGTGCCGGGATCCGTGCCGAGGAGGCGGGCAAACCGTTGTCCCGCGAGAAGGTACTGGAAAATCTCGGGGTATTCTTTGCCCAACTGCCCCGGCACTTCGAACCGTTCATCGAAGAGTTGCTGGTGCATTATCTGTTGAGCAATGCCGAGCACGCCTTGCCACTGGAGGCCTTGCTAAAGCAGGTCGACAGGATTCGTGGCTGGCGCCTGAGGGATTTCCTCGGCAAGGTGGGGCGTGAATGTACCCTGTTCAGCGTGCGGCGTGGGCCGTTCGCCTTGCGCGCCATTCGTCGCGAGGAAGAGGCGGCCTTGCTGCCGGTGCTGGCCCAGGCCGACCAACTGCTCGACCGGGGGCACCTGTACAAGACCGGCGGAGCGGCCAGTGTCGGCCGCATCGAGGCCGATGGCCGTACCCTGTTGCTCAAGCGCTACAACATCAAGGGGTTTGCCCACTGGCTCAAGCGCTTCTGGCGTCCAAGCCGGGCCTGGCATTCCTGGCGCGAAGGCAATCGACTGGCGTTTCTCGGTATTGCCACGCCCAAACCATTGGCCGTGCTGGAGAAGCGCTTCTGCTGGTTGCGGCGCCAGGCCTACCTGGTCACCGAGTACCTGCCGGGACCGGATATCATCGAGCGCTTTGCTCCCCATGTGGAAAGCGGCGCGGTGCCTGAAGCCGAGTTGCAGGCACTGGAGCAGTTGTTCGCCGACCTGATCCGCGAACGTGTCAGTCATGGCGACTTCAAGGGGCACAATCTGTTCTGGCACGAGGGACGCTGGACGCTGATCGATCTGGATGCGGTGCGCCAGCACTCCTCGAACGGCAGCTTTGCGCCCGCCTATGTCCGGGATCGCGCGCGGTTCATGCGCAACTGGCCCGAGAGCAGCGCCTTGTATCAGATCATCGATAGTCGGCTGCCCAGGAACATCGAGCCGGCCAATTGATGCTGCGATCGCCACGCCCCCGTTGCGCGGCGATCGGTCACTCACGGCTTGCCGCTAGAGGCTTGTCGCCGCTTTTACGCTATAATCCCGCCCTTTAGCTGTTTCTCGCCCCTTGCGAGGACACATTTTTCTAGAGGCGCTTTGCCGCCTGCATGCTGACTTAAAGAGGCTAGACCCCTGTGGCATTGACGATTCTTGGCCTGTCCGGCGCCCTTAGCCATGATCCTTCCGCAGCCCTGTACATCGACGGCAAGCTGATCGCGGCCGCCGAGGAAGAGCGCTTCGTACGCGACAAACATGCAAAGAACCGCATGCCCTACGAATCGGCGAAGTTCTGCCTGGAGCAGGCTGGCATCAAGCCGTCCGATGTTGACGTGGTGGCGATCCCGTTCGCCCCGATCAGCCTGTTCGGCAAGGCCCGCTGGCACTACGCCAAACGTTACTGGTATGCCCCGGATCGCGCCCTCGATGCGATCCTGATGGGCAACCGTCGCTACAAGCGCTATCGCAGGAAAATCGTCTGGTGCCTGGAGCAGTTGGGCTTCGATCCGAAGAAGATCAAGATCGAGCCGGTCGAGCATCACCTGGCCCACGCTTCCAGCGCCTATCACTGCTCCGGCTTCAAGGAGAAGACCGCGATCCTCGGGATCGACGGCAAGGGTGAATACGCCACCACCTTCTTCGGCTACGGTGAAAACGGCAGGATCCACAAGATCAAGGAGTTCTTCGATCCGGATTCCCTGGGTGGCCTGTATGGCGCGATCACCGAGTTCCTCGGCTTCGAAATGCTCGACGGCGAATTCAAGGTCATGGGCATGGCCCCCTACGGCGACGCCAGCAAGTACGACTTCTCGCGCCTGGCCTCCTTCGAGAATGGCGAGCTGGTGATCAACACCGAGTATGCCAACGTCATCGGCCTGCGTCGCTACAAGGAAAAGGGCAAGGGCTTCTACTTCTCGCCGAAGCTGATCGAGTGGCTGGGGCCCAAGCGCGAAGGCGACATCGCCGACGAGCCTTACATCCACTACGCCGCCAGCATGCAGGCGCTGTTCGAGAAGCTGGCCCTGCAGATGATCGACCACTACCTGGGTGACATCCTCAAGGAAACCGGCAAGCTGGCCTTCGCGGGTGGCTGCGCGCTGAACGTCAAGCTGAACCAGAAGATCATCGCCCGCGATGACCTCAAGGAACTGTTCGTCCAACCGGCTTCCGGCGACGCCGGTACTGCCGTCGGGGCGGCCGCGTACGTCTCTCACGCCCGCGGTGTGCCGGTGGAGAAAATGGAGCACGTCTACCTCGGCCCGTCCTACAGCAATGAAGACGTGATCGCGGCCTGTGCCCGTCATCCGAATGCGCCGAAGTGGCGCAAGCTGAACAACATGCCGGAGCAGATCGCCAGGATCATGGTCGATGGCAATCCGGTGGCCTGGTTCCAGGGGCGCATGGAGTTCGGTCCACGTGCCTTGGGCGGTCGTTCGATCATCGGTTGCCCAAGCGTCGCCGGCGTGGCGGACCGGATCAACCACCAGATCAAGTTCCGCGAGCGCTGGAGGCCTTTCTGCCCGTCGATGCTCGACACCGTTGCGCCGCAGATGATCAAGATCGATCATCCGGCGCCGTTCATGACCTTCACTTTCGAAGTGGCCGAGGAGTGGAAGACCCGCGTGCCGGAAGTCGTCCACGAAGACGGTACGTCCCGCGCCCAGGTGCTCAAGCGCGAATACAACCCGCGCTACTACGACATGATGAAGGCCCTGGAAGTGCTGACCGGCAACGGCGTGTCGCTGAATACCTCGCTGAACCGTCGTGGCGAGCCGATGATCTGCTCGCCGACCGACGCCCTTAACATGTTCTTCGGTTCCGATCTGCAGTACCTGATCATGGAAGACATCCTGGTGGTCAAAGACGGCGCGGATGCTTATGAAACGCTCGGCTGAGCGCCATGTGCTGCAGTTCTGCCACGGCTATGACGGGCCTTTCCTCGATTGTGCCCGTCAGTACGCCAGCCTGTTCAGCGGTTCCGGCTATCGGGTGACCACGGTGTTTCTCACCGGTGCCGCCGATGCCGAGGTGGCCGCGAACTGTGCGTCGGACGAAGTGCTGTTCATGGAGTACGACTCCAAGGCTATCCGTGGTCTCAAGCTCGGTGCCATCGGCGATCTGCGCAAGATCGCCGCCTCGCGCGACTTCAGCTTCTGCATCGCCCATCGCTTCAAGCCGATCTACATCGCCTTGCTCGGTACCTCGTTGCCGGTCATCGGCGTGCACCATGCATTCGGTGATTATGTCCGGGGCAGTCGCAAACTGTTCGCCCACCTGTTTCGCAAGCGCCTGAGCCTGCTCGGCGTTTCCGATGCCGTACGCGACGATATGCGCCAGTGCCTGCCGAAGTGGCCGACCGGGCGGATTCGCACGCTCTACAACCGTATCGACATCGAGGCACTGCAAGCTTCGCAGCTGCCGGCGGCCGAGGCGCGGGCAGCCCTGGGGCTGCCGGCTGACGCCTGGATCGTCGGCAATGTCGGCCGGCTGCATCCGGACAAGGACCAGGCGACCCTGATCCGTGGTTTTGCCCAGGCTCTGGATCGGCTGCCGGCCAACAGCCGGCTGGCGATACTCGGTACCGGCCGCCTGGAGGAAAAACTGAAGGCGTTGGCCGCCGAGCTCGGGATCGCCGAGCGGGTGCTGTTTCTCGGTCAGGTCCCGCAGGCGCGCCTTTACTTCCGTGGATTCGACGTTTTTGCCCTGAGCTCCGATCACGAGCCGTTCGGCATGGTCCTGCTGGAGGCCATGGCGGCTGGCGTGCCGCTGTTGGCCACTGCCTGTGGCGGCGCCAGGGAAGTGGTCGAAGGCGTCGGGATTCTTTTCCCCCTTGGCGATGCCGAGCACCTGGCCCAGGGACTGCGGCACCTGGCCGCGCTGGATGACGAGCAGCGTCGGGCCTGTGCCGAACGGATGCTGGCGCGGCTGCGCGAAAGGTTCTCGGATCAGGCTGTCCGTGAGGCCTTCTGGCATCTGCCACAAGTCACCGACCTGACAGCGGAGGCCTGATGCTCAACCTATTCCAGGGTTGGCGCGAGCGCGGCTGGTCAGTGGTCGATGCCGTGACCTACCACGAAGCCTGGCAGCGTTTTGGTGGCAGCGTCGCGACGCATCCGCTGGTGGTCGAGCGTCTGGCCGGCCTTGCCGGGATACCGGTGCGCTATCTGGCTTTCGAGCAGGGTGGCGAGCTCAAGGCGGCGATTGCGACCTGGGGCCGTGACCTGGCGTTGTCCAAGGACGTGCTCAAGCGCCAGGGCAAGAAGGGCCTGTTCGATCTCGGCAATGCCGAACTGATCCTGCCGGCGGCTGCCGGTGCGCTGGCGCCGTTGCGGCACCGTGGCCGTTATCTGTCCGAGGTGAATGCCGACCGGTTCAGCGGCCTGCAGGTGCAGACCGAACAGTTGGCGATGGCCCGCACGCCGGAGGACCTGTCGAAGAAGTTTCGCTACAACCAGCGTCGTGAACTGCGCCTGCTCGAAGAGGCGGGCGGCGTGGTGCGCCCGGTCGGCGAGTTTTCCAGTGCCGAACTGGCGGCGATCTATTGCGATCTGTTCCAGCGCCGCTGGGGCTTCGCGGCCACCGGCGCGGAGCGTATGGCCGAGGTCATCGAGCTGCTGCGCGAACTGCTGGTCGGTTCGGTGATCTTTCTCAACGATGCGCCGATCGCGGTGCAGTTGATCTACCGGGTGGAGGCCCCCGAGTGGATCAGCGTCGAGTACATCAACGGCGGCGTCGATCCCGAGACCCGGGCCTTCAGTCCGGGCAGCGTGCTGAGCTTCCTCAACACCCAGAGTGCCTGGGAAGAGGCTCGGACGCTGGGCAAGGCGTTGCGCTTTTCGTTCGGGCGTGCGGACCGTGAGTACAAGGATCGTTGGTGCAACCCCGTGCCGGTGTTCAAGGTATGAGCCGTAAACAGCAGTTGCTCAAGCGTCATCGCCGTAACAAGCGACTGGCGCTGCTGGTTGCTCTGGTGCTGCTGGTCGTGATCGGCCTGCTGGTGGCCTGGTGGCTGCCGTTGGTTCTGGCGGTGATGGCCTGGGTTGCCCATGAGGCGTGGTTTGCCGATCACCTGTTCTATTCCCCGGGCGACGATTATCAATATGCCTTTCCCGAGGGCAGTGAGCAGGTTGCTGCCCGTCTCGACGGTGGGCTGTTGAAACTGGACGATGCCCTTGCACTGGACGGGGAGGAAACCCTGATCCTGGCGGTCAGGCTCAAGAGCCGCTGGCTGGGGCGCTTCCTCGATCCGGCAGTCGAAATCGAGAGCGCGCAATCCTCCGATCGCCAGGCGTTCGAGCGCGGCGTCAATGGTTTGCGTTATCTCAACCTGGGTGGCTTTGCCCCGGCGCTGACTACCGGCTCGTTGCGTTTGCGCGGGCGTTTCTGTCGCTTGCTCGGTGAGCCGATGCTATGGATTTTCCGCCAGCCGGACCTGCGGCGCCAGCGGGTCATGGTGATCGCTCCGCATGCCGACGATGCCGAGTTGGCGGCCTACGGTCTGTACAGCCAGGCCGATGAAACCTGGATCGTGACCCTGACCGCGGGTGAAATCGAAGCCGAACACTACCAGGCGATGGGCTTGCCCCGTGCCGAAGCGGCTCGTCTGAAGGGGCGCCTGCGGGCCTGGGACAGCATCGCGGTGCCGCGTTGGGCTGGTGTGCCCCAGGAGCATTGCGTGCAGCTCGGCTATTTCTGCCTGCAGTTGCCGGCCATGCAGGCCGCCCCGGACCAGCCGGTGGCGTCCCGCGAGGCCGAGCTGGACGATATCCGCCTGTTCCGCCAGCTCAACCCGTTCGCCTTGCCGGGTGACCGCGATGGCGTGCCCAGTTGGAACAACCTGCTGGCCGACCTGCGTGAGTTGCTGAATCGGGCCCGGCCCCAGGTAATTGTGTTACCGCATCCTTCACTCGATCCGCATCCGGACCATATCTGTGCCCAGGCGGCGGTGCTGGAGGCGCTGACGGGGCTGGAGTGGCAGCCGACGACGTTGCTGGGCTATGCCAACCACCTGCATGACAACGATCGCTGGCCCATGGGCGATTCAGGTGCGGGAGTCGCCTTGCCGCCGGTCTTCGATGCCGCGCGGGCGATGCGGCCCTATTGCCTGTCGCTGTCGCTGGAGCAGCAGCGCGACAAGGCCATGGCGCTGGGCATGATGCATGACCTGCAGCCGCGGGCGCCGTTCAAGCGGCGACTGCGCCGTCTGCTGCAGTGTCTGTTGGCATTACGTAACAAGTCGCCTTATGGCGAGAATGAATTTTTCCGCAAGGCCGTGCGCAGGCACGAGCTGTTCTGGCGCCTTTGACGGTGGCAAGGAAGGACATGAAAGTTCTGTTTCTGGTACAGAAAGAACAACGGGCCATTCTGGACCGTTTCTACGACGGTATTGCCGCCAATTGCGAATGCGACCTGCGTTGGCTCAGTAGTGAGGAACAACGTGATCTGCGAGGTTATTTTCGTCGACACGTCGATGTATCGCGTTATGACCGTATCGTGTTCTTCCTGCGTTTCAAGCAGGAAATCCGCCAGGTCGGGTTCATTCGTACGATTCCCAACCTGGTGATTCTGGAACACGATGCCTATCAGAATTACATCCCCTGCAAGTACACCGGGAAGTTCAGCAGGCACTATCGGCGGTTACCTTGGGCGCGGGTGATCAGCTCCGGGTTCATGGTCAGCGAGCGCTTGCGCGAAGAGGGTTTTGACGCGGTATTCGTACCCAAGGGCTACGATCAGAGCCTGCTGGCCGACCAGGGGCGCGAGCGGGATATCGAACTGGCATTCGTTGGCAGTACCAACAGTGTCGCCTACAGTGGGCGCAAGGCTCTGCTGGATGAATTGGCGCAGGTCGAGCCGTTGCTGGTCACGCGGACCAAGTCCGGTGACGAGTATCGCGATACGCTCAACCGCATTCGGTTCTTCGTCAGTGCCGATGTTGGCATGGGCGAATACATGATCAAGAACTTCGAGGCCCTGGCCTGTGGTTGCGTGTTGCTGGCCTATGATCAGGGGGAAGCGGAAAACCGTGCCTTGGGGTTGGTGGACATGCACAACGTGGTCTTCTACCAGACGATTCCGCAGTTGCAGGAAAAGCTGGCCCTGTTGCGCGCCGATGCTGATCTGGCCGCCCGCATTGCGCGCAATGGGCGCGACCTCGCGGTTGCTCATTACGGTTTTTCCCGGATCGGTCAGCGTGTCGTCGAGGTGATGCGGCCGGCTTTACGCCCTCATCCTGCCTTGAGCTGGGTTGAGCGCCTTCGTTTGCGGATAGGTGTTTAGTGGCAATTTGATGTCGTTCGTGTCAGGCTTTCAAGAGGTTCTCCTGAGCGCCAACGCAAGGAAGCGGATAAAGCTGCCACTGGAGCTTTTTGTTGTTATTGAATGGGGTCCGAGTGGCACTATGTTCGCGTTCGAGAGCGGCGGGGCGATCCGTTGAGTATTATCAATGTGATGTGGTCTGGCGGTGCACCCTATGTGTCCGTACATAAAGTGCATCAACAGGTACTTTCCCAACTTGATCCTGGTAGCCCGGTAGAGACCTGGTTGCTGCAGGGCCAAGGCATCCCGGATTCGAGCATATTCGGGCAGTGTCGTGAATGGCGATTGTCGACTGCCGCGCTGAAGGGGCGAAGGCTGTCGCGTTTGCTGACACCTTGGCTCCGCATTCGTTTTCTTCGTGCCCTCCAGAACAGCAACGCGCAGGTCGTGTTGCTGGATGGGATCGGGGCTGCTCGTGCCCTGCTTTCTTGCATCGGAAAGCTGCCCGAGTTGCGGGTCGTTGTGCTCTTTCACGGGCAAACCCGCCTCAGGCCCGCGGATCTTGCGTTGTTCGCCCGGCTTCCAGCTTCTCAGTTGCAACTGGTGGCAGTTTCCAAGACGTTGTCGGCCAGCCTGCAGGCGGATTTGCAGTTGCCAGTGATGACGCTGCGTACCGCACTGGAGCCTGAATCTTTTCTCACCGTGGCGGCGACGCGGGAGCAGGCACGGCAGATATTGGAGATTCCCGTCGATGCGGGGCCGGTGTTTGGTGCAGTCGGCCGACTGGTGCCCGACAAGGGCTTTGCCTGTCTGCTCGAGGCCTTTTCCCGTTTGAGTGTCGAATGCCCCAGTGCACGTCTATGGATCATCGGTGAAGGACTTGAGCGTACTGCGCTTGAGGCTCGGGTAGCGCGTCTTGGCCTTGGCGGCAAGGTGTTTCTGCCTGGTCATATCGACGATGCTGCTCGTTTTTTCAGAGCTTTCGACTGGCTGGTGGTTCCGTCGCGCGCCGAGGGGTTGGGCTTGATTGTTCAGGAGGCGGTGCTGGCAGGGGTGCCGGTTCTGCTCAGCGATCTGGACGTTTTCCGCGAGCAGTTGGGCGATGCGGCCTGCTATGTTCCGGTTGATGATGCCAGTGCCTGGGCACAGGCCATGTTGAAAGTTGTCGAGCAGTCGGGGCTTCAGGTTGCCCGCGAACAGGATGCCGCGCTCGATCCTCGAGGCTCCTGGCAGCGATTTCGCCAAGGCGTGCGTGCTCTGCTGTCAATTGGAGAGTAGTGCCTGTTCGAGGGTCTTGAGCGGGAAATCGCCGCTGAGCTGTTCACGACCGAGGTAGCGAGCAAAGTGCTGCAGATTGCGCTTGACCAGGCGTTGGGGCAACGGCGCCTTGAGAAAGCGCATGTCGGCGACATCGATCAACCCCAGTTGACCCTGTGGGGTCTTGACGACATTGCCCAGGTGCAGGGAGCGAAAATAGATACCCGCTTCATGCAAGTTGCGGATCAGGTCTATCAGTGCCGGTAGTATCTGTTGCCAGTTGAAGCCTGGCTCATGTGCGATTTGTCGCAGTGTCTGTCCAGGCAGTGGTTGATAAAGCACAGCAGTCATGCCGGGTGCTTCCAGGGTGTAGCAGTCCAGAACCGTGAGTGTGGGAACACCCAACCTGGTCAGTTGAAACGTATTGTCGATAAAGCGCTTCGAATAGGGTCGCAGTAATGCGGACGAAAAAAAGCGTTTGCGACGAAACAGTTTAAGGATTTTTCCATCTTGCAGCAGGTAGACTTTCGCGCCGAAGCTGTCGGCCTCGAGAATTCTCGCGCCGTCGACCAGTGAGTTCAAGGCGGAGTTTGAAAGTCGGGAGCATTGCATCGTTGAAACCTTTTGGGATTGCGTGCCATGTGACGGACAATAATGCCCAAAAGTAGTCGTTTCCACCATGGCAGTTTTGTCGCCGGGTGGGTTAGGAGAACTGGATGTATACAAATCGTTGGACGCAGGGTTTGATGGGTTTTGCCTTTTTATGGTTTTTGCTGGCAATTGCCTTGGCTCCGACCAACAAGATCTATCAGCAGGGTATGGCGCTCTTTCTATGGGTGCCGACCTTGTGCCTCGCCTGGTCCGCCCGTAGCAGGTTTGTTGAACTCTGGCGCGCACAGCGCCTGCTATGCCTATCGGTATTGGCATTGTTCTGCTGGGCGCTGATCTCGATGCTGTGGAGTCAGGAACCAGACCTCACGCGTGGCCCCAAAAGGTTGCTCTATATCCTGGTTTTCCTGTTGTTCTTTCCGATTCTTGCCGATGGCCGCCCGGAGCGGGTGATACGACTGATGCAGTGGGGGGGGCTGGGGCTGGCTTTGGTAGCCCTGTTGGCAATCATTCGTTTCTACTGGGTGGAAGGCAATCCCTGGATTGGGCGTCTGACGGGATTGGGTGAACTGGCACACCCCATTCTAGGTGGATATGCGTTGGGCCTGGCAATGGTCTGGATGCTTTTTTGGCTTCCGTCTTCGCACCTGATGCGTGGTGTCTGGTTTCTGGCGCTGGGGGCGCTCTGTGCATTTGTGGTGCTGTGCCAGAGTCGGGGCGTAGCCGTTGCGTTGCTGGCGACGATTCTGGCTGCACCGCTTTGGCGTCGCGACCGACAGGCACGCTTGCTGGCCATCTTTTCGCTGCTCTTTGCCATTGTGGTTTTCTGGCTGCTTGCTCCCCTTATGCTGGGGCGTGGTGTCTCTTATCGGCCGCAGATCTTCATGGCCAGCCTGCAGATGATTGCCGAACACCCTTGGACCGGACTGGGTCTGGAAAGCGCCTATAGGGTTTTCGCCGCCGATCTGTACTTTGATCATTCGCACAACCTGCTGACACATGT
This sequence comes from Pseudomonas fuscovaginae SE-1, assembly GCF_000364705.1. Lineage (GTDB taxonomy): Bacteria > Pseudomonadota > Gammaproteobacteria > Pseudomonadales > Pseudomonadaceae > Aquipseudomonas > Aquipseudomonas fuscovaginae_A. The sequence continues at coordinate 22,805 of NZ_AQOH01000021.1, forward strand.
TGCTATCGAGTTGGGCATTCCAGGTCTACTGCTCTGGATCACTGTTTGGCTGGCAACCTTGAGTGAGGCTTGGCGCTCCCGTCATACCCTGTTCGGGCAAGGTCTTCTGGGGGTGTGGGTGTTCTCGACCGTGGCCATGCAATTCGATGCGGCCAGCTTGACCGGAACGCCTCGGGCCGAATGGTTCATCACCTGGTTGCCGGTCGGTCTGGCGGTGGTTTCGGCCTGGGCAAGGGGCTCCGATAAAGCCTGTGATAAGATTCCCCGTTCTATATGATCAGTGAGCTTTACGATGAGTAATGCACCGTCCGAAACGGGACAGACTTCAAGCCTGAAAATCTACTTCAGGCTGCTGAGTTATGTGGCGCCCTATATCGGCATCTTTGTGCTGAGCATCATTGGCTTCGTGATATTCGCCTCGACTCAGCCGATGCTGGCGGGAATCCTCAAATACTTCGTCGACGGATTGACCAACCCGGAAGCGGTGCTGTTCCCCCACACGCCCTACCTGCGCGACCTGCAACTGCTGCAGGCGGTTCCCCTGCTGATCGTGGCCATTGCGGCGTGGCAGGGATTGGGTTCGTACCTGGGGAACTACTATCTGGCCAAGGTTTCACTGGGGTTGGTGCATGATTTGCGTGTCGAGTTGTTCAACAAGTTGTTGGTCCTGCCCAACCGTTATTTCGATAGTCACAACTCCGGACATCTGATTTCGCGGATCACCTTCAACGTGACCATGGTCACCGGCGCCGCGACCGACGCCATCAAGGTCGTGATTCGTGAAGGGCTGACCGTGGTGTTCCTGTTCGTCTATCTGTTGTGGATGAACTGGAAGCTGACGCTGGTGATGCTGGCTATCCTGCCTCTGATCGCCGTAATGGTCGGTAGTACCAGCAAGAAATTCCGCAAGCAGAGCAAGAAGATTCAGGTCGCCATGGGGGACGTCACTCACGTGGCCTCCGAAACCATCCAGGGTTATCGCGTGGTGCGCAGCTTTGGCGGTGAGAGTTACGAGCAGCAACGCTTTGCCAAGGCCAGCCAGAGCAATACCGATAAGCAAATGCGCATGACCAAGACTGGTGCCGTCTATACGCCGATGCTTCAACTGGTGATTTACGTTGCCATGGCGGTTCTGATGTTCCTGGTTCTGTTTCTGCGCGGCGATGCGACGGCTGGCGACCTGGTGGCATACATTACGGCGGCGGGTCTACTGCCAAAGCCTATCCGTCAGCTTTCGGAGGTCAGTTCTACCATTCAGAAAGGTGTGGCTGGAGCTGAGAGCATTTTCGAGCAGTTGGATGTCGAGCCTGAGGTCGACCATGGGACTGTGGAGCGCGATACGGTTACCGGGCATCTGGAGGTACGCGGGCTGAGCTTTGCCTACCCCGGTACTGATCGTCTGGTGCTGGACGATATCTCTTTTTCCGCTGCGCCTGGGCAAATGGTTGCGCTGGTAGGACGTTCCGGCAGTGGAAAGTCGACTCTGGCCAATCTGATTCCACGGTTCTATCACCACGAAGTTGGAGAGATTCTGCTCGATGGAGTGGATATCGAGGATTATCGGTTGTTGAATCTGCGCCGCCACATTGCCCAGGTGACCCAGAGCGTGACGTTGTTCAGCGATACGGTAGCCAACAATATTGCTTATGGCGACCTGGCTGGAGCGCCGCGTGAGGATATCGAGAAAGCGGCGGCCGATGCTTATGCCAAGGACTTTATCGATCAGCTACCCAACGGCCTGGATACTCAAGTCGGCGAAAACGGTGTGCTGCTCTCCGGTGGTCAGCGCCAGCGCCTGGCCATTGCCCGGGCATTGTTGAAGAACGCCCCGTTACTGATTCTCGACGAGGCCACTTCGGCGCTCGATACCGAGTCCGAGCGACATATTCAGGGGGCCTTGGATCATGTCATGGAAGGGCGTACCACCCTGGTGATTGCCCATCGTCTCTCGACTATCGAGAAGGCCGATCTGATCCTGGTGATGGATCAGGGGCGTATCGTTGAACGTGGCACTCATTCCCAGTTGTTGGAAAAGAACGGTTACTACGCACGTCTGCATTCCATCGGTCTCGAAGAACCAACTTCCACCGGCATTGCCTGAAGCCTGCAAGCCAGGGCTTGCAGGCTCGCCTTAGCAATTTCCCTTGGCCTGATACTTCCTTTTGTATCAGGCTGATTACATTCTTGACGAAGCCTAAATATTTCCGGCTATAGACCTTGTTATTGTTCTGCAATGAATCGATGACAACTTCGAAGAGGCCATCCTCTTCGTGCAGGTTTTGGGATGTTTCAGCGCTATCTATGGAAGTTGTTGCCCAAGTCCCAGCGTTCATTCCTGCTGGACCGGCTGTCTGTGGTCGACCGGCAGGTGGTGAACAAGGCAATGTCGGCCAATGTAAAATTTCCAGATCCTTTCAAGGCTCGCTCTTGCCTGTTCATCCACGTCCCCAAGTGTGCGGGAAGTAGTATCAGTTCCGCCCTGTTCAATGGCTGGACGCCGGGGCACCTGCCTTTGTATTGGTATGAACAGCAGTTCCCGGAGCAGTTTGCCAGCAGCTTCAAGTTTGCCTTTGTTCGCGATCCACTGGAACGAGCCTATTCGGCCTATACCTATCTGAAAGTCAGAGGCGAGGAGTATCGGAGGGATCTTCCGGCCAAGGCACTGATGGATTCATACCGGGACTTCGATGATCTGGTTTGTCGCTGGTTGGACGCGGACAACGTCCGCAGGCAACTTCATTTTGCTCCTCAGACAGATTTCATTACCACCTCCCTGGGGCATCTTTCTCTGGACTTCATTGGTTATCAGGAAAACATCGAGAATGACTTTCAGGCGGTATGTGAAAAAATTGGGGTCGATCTGCACCTGCCTCATCTGAATCATTCGGCCCTGCGTAATCGTGCACCGGCCAGAGATTTCTGCACTGCAAGAACCCGTCGACTGGTTCGTCGCGTCTACCAACGAGACTATGAGCTACTGGGCTATGAATAGACTGGCAACGATTCCTCTGGAAAAACCGCAGATCCGTCCCTATACCCTGGCGCTTTCCACGGCGCAGCGGGCGGCGATCAAGCATCAGCGCCCCTGCTGCATCTGGCTGACCGGGTTGTCGGGAGCGGGCAAGTCGACCCTGGCCAATGCCCTCGAAGTGCAACTCAACCAGCGCGGCCTGCATACCTTCCTGCTCGATGGCGACAACGTGCGCAACGGCTTGTGCGGCGACCTTGGCATGTCTGCAAAGGCCCGCAAGGAAAACATCCGGCGGGTGTCCGAGGTGGCGCGGCTAATGGTCGATGCCGGGTTGATCGTTATCGTCTCGGCGATTTCACCGTTTCGCGCCGACCGTGATCAGGCCCGCTCGCTGTTCAAGCCGCAGGAGTTCTCCTGCGTCTATGTCAGCACGCCCTTCGACGTCTGTTCCCAGCGCGACCCCAAGGGGCTGTACAAGGCGGCCCTGGCCGGGCGGATCAAGGACTTCACCGGGCTCGACAGCCCTTACGAGGTACCCCTCGATGCCGATTGCGAAATCGACACGACCTCGCTGGCGCTGGAGGCCTCGACCCGGCGCCTGCTGGATTTTTTGATCAATAAAGGTGCAATTTCCAATGGCGAAGCCACTCACTTGAAGCCATAGGCTAGCCTGGGGCCACCCTGTGTTAATATCGCGCCCCTGTTCATTTTGTATGTGGGTTGCTCCATGAAGTTGTCCATGCCGCGATTCGATCAAGCCCCTGTCTTGGTGGTCGGCGATGTCATGCTCGACCGTTACTGGCATGGTGGTACCTCACGGATTTCCCCTGAGGCGCCGGTACCGGTGGTCAAGGTCGAGCAGATCGAGGACCGCCCGGGCGGTGCTGCCAACGTTGCCCTGAACATTGCCGCGCTGGGTGCGCCGGCGTCCCTGGTGGGTGTCACCGGTGACGATGAAGCCGCCGACAGCCTGACCAACAGTCTCAAGGGCGCGGGCGTGCGCGCCCTGTTCCAGCGCATTGCGCACCAGCCGACCATCGTCAAGCTGCGGGTCATGAGTCGTCACCAGCAACTGCTGCGCATCGACTTCGAAGAACCGTTCGCCACCGACGCCCTGGCGCTGGGCGCCGAGGTGGACAACCTGCTCGAAGGCATCAAGGTGCTGGTGCTGTCCGACTACGGCAAGGGCGCGCTGAAGAATCACCAGGCGCTGATCCAGGCGGCGCGGGCACGGGGCATTCCGGTGCTGGCCGATCCCAAGGGCAAGGATTTCTCGATCTATCGCGGAGCCAGCCTGATCACGCCGAACCTCAGTGAGTTCGAAGCCATCGTCGGCGCTTGTGCCGACGAGCACGAGCTGGTGTCCAGGGGCGCCAAGCTCATGCAGGACCTCGACCTGGGGGCCTTGCTGGTCACCCGTGGCGAGCACGGCATGACCCTGTTGCGTCCCGATCATCCGGCCCTGCACCTGCCGGCCCGGGCACGTGAAGTGTTCGATGTGACGGGTGCCGGCGATACGGTGATTTCCACCCTGGCCGCGGCCATCGCCGCCGGCGAGGAACTGCCCCATGCCGTAGCCCTGGCCAACCTGGCGGCGGGCATCGTGGTTGGCAAGTTGGGTACGGCGGCCATCAGCGCGCCGGAGTTGCGGCGCGCCATCCAGCGCGAGGAAGGTTCCGAGCGCGGGGTGCTGGGGCTCGAGCAACTGCTGCTGGCGGTGGATGACGCCCGGGCGCACAACGAGAGGATCGTCTTCACCAACGGCTGCTTCGACATCCTCCACGCCGGTCATGTGACCTATCTGGAGCAGGCGCGGGCCCAGGGTGATCGGTTGATTGTCGCGATCAACGACGATGCTTCGGTCAGTCGCCTGAAAGGTCCGGGACGGCCGATCAACAGCGTCGATCGGCGCATGGCGGTCCTGGCCGGCCTTGGCGCGGTGGATTGGGTGATCAGTTTCCCGGAGGGGACTCCGGAGAACCTGTTGAGCAAGGTCAAGCCCGATGTGTTGGTCAAGGGTGGCGACTACGGTATCGACCAGGTGGTCGGCGCCGACATCGTCAAGGCTTACGGCGGCACGGTGAAGGTGCTGGGGCTGGTGGAAAACAGCTCGACCACGGCGATCGTCGAGAAGATTCGCAGCAACTGATCGTCGCCGGCCCCTGCTTGTCAGGGGTCGGCTTGTGGGCGATTACTGGGCCTTGGCCGGTACGATCTTGCGCAGGATCTGCCGGGCCCTGCCGGTCAGGCGTCTGAGCTTCGAATCCTTTTCCGGCTCTTCCAATCCCTGCTGACGGACCCAGTCCTTCCAGCGTATCCGCTCATCGCGCACCAGCCAGCCGTCCTGGCGGGCGAAGCTTTCCGCCAGATACAGGCCGCGCGTGCTGGCGGCAATCAACTGATCCTTCTTCAGCGTGTACAGCTCGGCGCAGGGCTGGCCGTCCTGCAGGGGCATCAGGTAGAGGTCGGGACGGGAACGGTTCAGCCGGGCCACCAGTTCGTCGTTTTCCAACCGCTCGTCGACATGGAACAGGCTCAGGGACTTGGCTTCCCGTGGTACGTCCAGGCGCAGGTCGTAGATCAGTTGCAGCGAGGCGGTCGGCAGGTGTACGTAGGCCCGTGGCCGCTCCATCAGTTGCTGGGCGCCGCAACGTACCGGCAAGGCCGAGCCCGACAGTGGGGTCAGGCGAAACGGCAGCGCCTCGCGATAATGCAGGGCGGCGGAGTAGGGCGCCGGCAGCCAGGTGTCGTTGAACCGCCCACTGAGCCAGCCTTCCGGTGTTTCCAGCAGGCACTCCTCGGCGATTTCCTGGATGGCGGTGTGCAGCGGCAGGTTCAGTTCCTGGGCCGGGACGTAGCCGGAAATCAGCTTGAGCACCACGTCGCCACGGTCCTGTCGGCGCTGGCGGACCAGCACCCAGTAATCGCGGTTCTGCCAGTGCAGCGTGAGTCGCACCGAAACCCCGAGGTTGGCCAGTTCCAGGGCAAAGCGCCCGGCGTCGGCGACGTCCACCGGTTTGCGCTTTTGCAGGGTTTGCGCAAAGTTCAGCGGCATCCCGACGCTCTGGTAGCTCAGGCCTTCGGGAGTCGCTTCGACGAACAGGGGCAGGGTCTTGAAGTTGCTGGGGTTCTTTCTGATCAGTGTTCGCGGCATGTCGGCTCCTTCTTGCGTCGGGGTCGGCCGCGTGGGCGGCATCAGTTCTGGCGAATGACCCGGGCTACGGTTGCCACGTTATGGGCGAGGTGCAGCGGATTGATGGTACCGACGATAGCACTGGCGACGCCGGGGTGCTCGAACAGCAGCTCAAAGCTGGCCCTTACCGGATCGATACCCGGGCTCAGGCAGGCATGACCGCTGGCCAGGGCCTTTTTTACCAGAATCGCCTTGCCATGGGCAGCGGCATAGTCAATGACCGGTCGTTCGGCCTGTTCGTTCAGATTGTAGGTGATCATGGCGCAGTCACCCTGTTCCAGAGCTCTGAGGCCACCCTCGACGGTCTTTCCGGAAAAGCCGAACGCGCGGATCTTGCCTTCGCGCTTGAGCTCGGAGAGGGTCTGGTAGACATCGCTCCCTTCGAGGATCGCCAGGTCGTTGCCGTCGGAGTGCACCAGCACCAGGTCGATGAAGTCGGTCTCCAGGCGCTGCAGGCTACGTTCCACGGAAAGACGGGTGTGCCCGGCGCTGAAGTCGTGGCGCGACTGGCCGGCCTCGAATTCCTCGCCGACCTTGCTGACGATCACCCACTCATGACGTTGCCCGCGCAGCAGCGGGCCGAGGCGCTCTTCGCTGCGGCCATAGGCCGGTGCGGTGTCGATCAGGTTGATCCCCAGGTCGCGGGTCAGCTTGAGCAACTGGCGGGCCTCGTCGTCATCGGGAATCTGGAAACCACTGGGGTACTTGACGCCCTGGTCGCGGCCCAGCTTGACGGTGCCCAGGCCCAGCGGAGAGACGTTCAGGCCGGTGCTGCCCAGGGGGCGGTGCAGTTCGTGCAGGGTGGGCAGGCTCATGGCAGCAGTTGTTCCCAGGCGGTTTGTGTCATGGCGGGGCGAGGCAGCTCGGGCAATGCCGGCGCATGGCTGGGCTGGATGCCATCGCGCTGCAGGCTGGCGATGACCCGGTCGGCGAAGTCTGGCGCCAGCGCCAGCTTGGTCGGCCAGCCGACCAGCAGGTGCCCGTCGTCGGCGAGAAAGGCATTGTCCGGACGGGTCAGGCCTGTTTGCTGTGGCTCGGCGCGATCGACCCGCAGGGTGGCCCAGCGGCTCTGGCTCTGGTCGATCCAGGGCAGCAGGTTCTCCAGTTCCTTGCGTGCGGCGGCAATCTGCTCGGTGCTGTCGCGTGCGACGCCTTCGGCCTCGGCGATGTCGCCGCCGAGGTACCAGACCCATTGGCCATCGGCCGCCGGGTGGGTGGTGACGGTGATCCGTGGCTTGGGGCCGCCGCCCAGGCAGTGGGCATACAGTGGTTTGAGGCTCGGGCCCTTGACCAGCACCATGTGCAACGGACGTGTCTGCATCGCCGGTTGGCTCAGGCCCAGCGCGCTCAGCAGTTCGGCATTGCCGGCGCCGGCACTCAGCACGATGCGCTGGGCGCGGATCTCGCGGTCATCGACGCGCAGGCCGACCAGTTGGTCGTTGTCGCGCAGCGGCTCGATCTTCCGCCCGGCGAGCAAGCCGTCGCCCGCCAGTTCGGCCAGGCGTGCAATCAGGCTGGGGACGTCGACCACCAGTTCGGCCAGGCGATAGACCTTGCCCTTGAAACGTGGGTTCTGCAGGGCGGGCGGCAGTTGGTCACCCTTGACCTGGTCGACCCGGCCACGCACGGCCTTGCTGGCGAAGAAGCTGGTGAGGTTTCCGGCCAGGGTACCCGGCGACCAGAGGTAGTGGGCGTCCGATAGCAGGCGCACGCCGGAGAGGTCGAGTTCGCCGTTGCCGGCCAGGGCCTCGCGCCAGCGGCGCGGCATGTCGGCGATGGCTTCCGAGGCGCCGGTCAGGGCACCGTGCAGCGCGTACTTGGCGCCGCCATGGATGATGCCCTGGGACTTCACGCTCTGGCCGCCGCCGAGGCTGGCGCTTTCCACCAGCACCGTCGAAAAGCCCTGGCGGCGCAGGCGCGCATTCAGCCAGAGGCCGGCAACGCCGGCGCCGACAATCAGGACATCGGTGGATATAGCGGATGGCATGCAGCGACCTCGGTTGTTCTGACTAAGGCCGCAGTATACAGGTTCGGGGAAGGCGTCGATGGCCTGCCATCAATGCCCGGCGGTTTTCGAGAACAGCTGGATCACCACCACACCGAGAACGATCAGCGCCATGCCGAGCATGGCTGGCAGATCCAGTTTCTGCCCGTAGAGGAACAGCGCGGCAACGCTGACCATCACGATGCCCATGCCGGCCCAGACCGCGTAGGCCACGCCGACTGGCACCGTGCGCACCACCAGTGTGAGCATCCAGAAGGCGGTGGCATAACCGGCGATGATCAGGGCCAGGGGCAGCGGGGTGCTCAGGCCCTTGACCGCTTTCATGGAGACAGTGGCGATGACTTCGGCGCAAATGGCGATGGCGAGGTAGTAGTAGGCATTCATGAAGTGATCTCCCCTGTCTTTTGGACCTGTTGACGGGTTGGCATTTTAGTCGTCAGCCAGATGGGGTAAAGTCATTACCTATCTGTATGAGAGATAGGTTGATCGCCCAATGCAATGGAATCTGGAGCAGATGCGGCTGTTCGTGGATGTCGCCGAGCAGCGTTCTTTTTCCGCGGTGGCCCGTCAGCAGCGCAAGGCGCAATCGGCGGTCAGCTCGGCGATTGCCCTGCTCGAAGATGATCTTGGTGTGTTGCTGTTCGAGCGCAGCAGCGGCCGCCAGCCGAGGTTGACGGCGGCAGGGGAGTCTTTGCTGGAGGAGGCGCGCGAGGTGCTGCGCCAGTGCGAGCGTCTCAATGGCCGGGCCATGTCGCTGATGCGGGGGCAGGAAGCCTGCCTGCGTCTGGCCCAGGATGAGGCGATGCCCTACCAGTCGGTGGTCGACAGCCTGGAGGCGCTGGCCAACCGCTTTCCCAACCTCGAGGTGCAATTGACCAGCGCGGCCCAGGGTGATGTGGCGCGCAAGCTGGTGGAGCGGCGTGCCGACCTGGGGCTGCTGTTCTACCACGACCAGATTCCCGAGGCCCTGGAGCGGCGGGTGCTGGGCAGGATCGAGATGGTCACGGTATGTGGTGTCGGCCATCCGATGGCGGCGTTGGCGCGGGTGAATTGCCAGCAACTGGCGCAGCATCGGCAGTTGCTGATGTCGACGCAGTCGAGTGTCTACCCGGGCAGCGAGGCGGCGAGCCCGCGGGTCTGGCGGGCCGACAGCTTCTACGTGATGGCCGAGTGGTTGATCCGGGGCCTCGGCTGGGCCTGGCTGCCGCGTCACGTGGTGCAGTATCCGACGTACCAGGGGCAGATGGTCGAGTTGGTCAGCGAGTGGACGCCGCCGGCGCTGGTGGTCGAACTGGTCTGGCGCCGCGACGAGCCCCTGGGGCCGGCAGGACGCTGGCTGGCCGAGCGTTTTGCCGAACACTTGCAGGCGATTGGCTGAAAACACAGTAAACTCCGCGGCCATGAATAGAACTCTCTACACCTTGCTGTTTCATCTGGGGTTGCCGCTGGTGGCGGTGCGTCTATGGCTGCGGTCGCGCAAGGCGCCGGCCTATGCCCGACGGATCGCTGAACGTTTCGCCCGCGGCTTGCCGCCGATGCGTCCGGGCGGGATCTGGGTGCATGCGGTGTCGGTGGGCGAGAGCATTGCCGCCGCGCCGATGATCCGGGCGTTGCTGGCGCAGTATCCCGAGCTGCCGATCACCGTGACCTGCATGACGCCCACCGGCTCGGAGCGAATCCAGGCGTTGTTCGCCAATGAACCGCGCATCCAGCATTGCTATCTACCCTATGACCTGCCCTGGGCGGCGGCACGCTTCCTCGATACGGTGCGCCCCCGGCTGGCGGTGATCATGGAAACCGAACTGTGGCCCAACCACATCCACCAGTGCGCCCGCCGCGCGATCCCGGTGGCGCTGGCCAATGCTCGGCTGTCGGCACGCTCGGCCAGGGGCTATGCGCGGTTTGCCCGGCTGACCCGGCCCATGCTCGAGGAAATGAGCCTGATCGCGGTGCAGACCGAGGCCGAGGCCGGGCGTTTCCGGCAGTTGGGCGCCCGGGCCGAGTCGGTCCAGGTCACCGGTTCGATCAAGTTCGACCTGACCATCGACCCGCAACTACAGGTACGTGCGACCGAGTTGCGTGAGCAGTGGCAGGCCCGGCAGCGTCCGGTGTGGATTGCCGCGAGTACCCACGAGGGCGAGGACGAAGTGGTTCTGGCGGCGCATCGGCAACTGCTGGGCAACTACCCGGATGCGCTGCTGATTCTGGTGCCGCGTCATCCGGAGCGTTTCAACGGTGTTTTCGAACTCTGCCGCCAGCAGGGTTTCCCGACGGTCCGGCGTTCGACCGGGCAGCCGGTCGGCGCGACGGATTCGGTTTTGCTCGGCGACACCATGGGTGAATTGCTGTTTCTCTACGCCCTGGCCGACAGTGCCTTCGTCGGCGGCAGCCTGGTGCCCAATGGCGGGCACAACCTGCTGGAGCCGGCTGCCCTGTGCAAACCGGTCCTGAGTGGGCCGCACCTGTTCAACTTCCTCGAGATCGCCGCGTTGATGCGCGAGGCGGGCGCGTTGCAGGAAGTCGATGATGCCGAGGGGCTGGCGGTGGCGGTGCGCAGCCTGTTCGAACTGCCCCAGGATGCCCGCCGGATGGGCGAGGCGGGACTGAAGGTGATGCAGGCCAACCAGGGCGCCTTGCAGCGTCTGCTGGATGGGCTGGGGCGTCTGCTGGCACGCTGAGCCCTGTTGCTTGATCGTTCCCACGCTCCGCGTGGGAATGCAGCCGGTGACGCTCCGCGTCAAAGGGGCGGACGCGGAGCGTCCTGGGAGGCATTCCCACGGGGACCGTGGGAACGATCGGGGGCTAGCGCTCCGACGGCGTCTTGAGGCTGGCCGACGCGGCCTTCGCCAGGTCCGGTGGCAGGAAGTCCTTGTCCGGGTTGTAGTCGGCCTTCAGGTAGCGCGACAGGGCGCTCAGGTCGTCCGGGCTCAAGGTGCCCGCGGCCTGCTTCAAGCGCAGGTTGTCGAGGATATAGTCGTAGCGGGTGTTGTTGTAGTCGCGCACCGAGGTGTACAGCTGGCGCTGGGCATCGAGCACGTCGACGATATTGCGCGTGCCCACCTGGTAGCCTATCTCGGTCGCCTCCAGTGCACTCTGGTTGGAGATGATCGACTGCTTGCGCGCCTGTACCTGTTCCACATCGGTGTTCACCGCCCGATGCAGGTTGCGGGTGTTTTCCACCACCTGCCGACGCAGGGCCTCACGTTGCTGTTCGGTCTGGCTCAGGCGCGAATAGGATTCGCGTACCTGCGAGCTGGTCAGTCCGCCGCTGTACAGCGGGATGTTCAACTGCAGGCCAACGGTGGTCTGCTTCACCGGCCCGCCATAGTTCTGGCCCAGGGTATTGGGGTTGGTCAGGCCGAAGCCGTCGTTGTCGCCGGCCTGGTACTGGGCGACGGCATCGAGGGTCGGGGCGTGGCCGGCCTTGCGCTGCTTGAGGGTTTCCTCGGCGGCGCTGACCGCGTAGTTGCTCGCCAGCAGGTTGAGGTTCTGCCTGGCGGCGGTATCGACCCAGGCCTTGGCGTCATTCGGCGTTGGCGCCAGCACCGGCAGGGTGTGGACGATGCCCTGGATCGAGTTGTACTGGCGGTTGGTCAGGGTGATCAGCGCTTCGAACGCATCCTCGACCTGGCGCTGGGCGACGATGCGGTTGGCCCGCGAGGTGTCGTAGCTGGCCTGGGATTGCAGGACGTCGGTCTTGTCCGACAGGCCGACGTCGAAGCGCTCGTTGGACTGGTCCAGCTGGCGCTTGAACGCCGCTTCCTCGGCCTTGGTCGAGGCCAGCGTATCCTGGGCGCGCAATACCGCGAAGTAGCGTTCGGCGCTCTGCAGGATCAGGTTCTGTTCGGTGGCCGAGAGTTGCAGCGCGGCCTGTTCGTTGACGTCCTTGGCCGCCTGGAACTGGAACCAGCGGTCGGCGCGGAAGAGCGGTTGGCTCAGGGTCGCCTGGTAGACGTTGGCACTACGGGTCGTGGTGACCGAGGGCCGGTCGATGGAGGTATGAACGTTGTTGCTGCTGGCGCCGGCCGACAGGTTCGGCAGCAGTCCGGCACGGGCCTGGGGCACGACTTCCTTGCGTGCGTCGTAATCGGCGCGGGCGGCGGCCAGGTCGGCGTTGTTGTCCAGGGCTTCCTGGTAGACGCTGACCAGGTCGGTCTTGGTCGACAAGGGCGCTTCAGCTGCCCAGACCAGTCCGTTGGTCGCACAAGACACGGCCAGGGCCAGTGATAGTTTGCGCAGCATGAGGCGATCCTTGGAGTGAATATTACGGTGATAATTCGGGGCCGAGGCTAATGTGCACGGTGCGCAGCGTCAAGCCGTAGGCGAGTGTAGTTGTCGCCGGGGTTCGCAACAATCCTGCATATCGGCCATTTATCCAGACGGATACGAGGGTGGTGGCGTCCTGTCCCCGTCCTGGTCTACACTCGTCGGGTTCTTGTCGGGGTGCCTTGCTAGGAGGCTGAGATCGGATAATCCGGATCCCGTTGAACCTGATCAGGTTAGCGCCTGCGTAGGGAACAAGATTGCTCGTCTCCCGGCGAGTCCTCTTGTGCTTCGTCCGGGGTGTTGTTCGACAATCGAACAACGTTCGTCCGGGCAAGGCACAGCGCCAGTCATGGTGCGTCCGTGCACTTCAGGTTCGTCCCGACAATCCACCTGGATGCAGTCTGGAGAGCCCGTGATGAGTACAAGATTAAAAGACGCCGCGAACCTCAGCGATTCGGCCAAGGTCGACGAGCAGTCGGTTCAGCCTTTCCCCCGCTCGCAAAAAATCTACGTCCAGGGTTCGCGCCCGGATATCCGCGTGCCGATGCGCGAAATCAGTCTCGACGTGACCCCGACCGACTTCGGCGGCGAGATCAACGCGCCGGTGCTGGTCTACGATACCTCCGGTCCCTATACCGACCCGAACGTGACCATCGATGTGCGCAAGGGCCTGGCCGATGTCCGTTCACCATGGATCGACAGCCGTGGCGACACCGAGCGCCTGGCCGGCCTGAGCTCGAACTTCGGCCAGCAGCGCCTGGCCGATCCGGAGCTGACCAAGCTGCGCTTCGCCCACGTCAACAACCCGCGCCGGGCCAAGGCCGGGGCCAACGTCACCCAGATGCACTATGCCCGCCAGGGCATCATCACCGCCGAGATGGAATACGTCGCCATCCGCGAGAATCTCAAGCTGCAGGAGGCCCGCGCCGCCGGCCTGCTCGACCAGCAGCACGCCGGCCACAGCTTCGGCGCGAGCATTCCGAAAGAGATCACGCCGGAATTCGTTCGCGAGGAAATCGCCCGCGGCCGCGCGATCATCCCGGCGAACATCAACCACGTGGAACTGGAGCCGATGATCATCGGCCGCAACTTCCTGGTGAAGATCAACGGCAACATCGGCAACAGTGCCCTGGGTTCTTCCATCGAGGAAGAAGTCGCCAAGCTGACCTGGGGCATCCGCTGGGGTTCGGATACGGTCATGGACCTGTCCACCGGCAGGCACATCCATGAAACCCGCGAGTGGATCATCCGCAACTCGCCGGTGCCGATCGGTACCGTACCGATCTACCAGGCCCTGGAAAAGGTCAACGGCGTGGCCGAGGACCTGACCTGGGAGCTGTTTCGCGACACCCTGATCGAACAGGCCGAGCAGGGCGTCGACTACTTCACCATCCATGCCGGCGTGCTGCTGCGCTATGTGCCGCTGACCGCCAAGCGGGTCACCGGGATCGTCTCTCGCGGCGGCTCGATCATGGCCAAGTGGTGCCTGGCGCACCACAAGGAAAACTTCCTCTATACCCACTTCGAGGAAATCTGCGAAATCATGAAGGCCTACGACGTCAGCTTCTCGCTGGGCGATGGCCTGCGCCCGGGCTCGATCGCCGACGCCAACGACGAAGCGCAGTTCGGTGAGCTGGAGACCCTGGGCGAGCTGACCAGGATCGCCTGGAAGCATGACGTGCAGTGCATGATCGAAGGTCCGGGCCACGTGCCGATGCAGTTGATCAAGGAGAACATGGACAAGCAACTGGAGTGCTGCGACGAGGCGCCGTTCTACACCCTCGGCCCGCTGACCACCGACATCGCACCCGGCTACGACCACATCACCTCCGGTATCGGGGCGGCGATGATCGGCTGGTTCGGTTGCGCCATGCTCTGCTACGTCACGCCCAAGGAGCACCTGGGGCTGCCGAACAAGGATGACGTGAAGACCGGGATCATCACCTACAAGATCGCCGCCCACGCCGCCGACCTTGCCAAGGGCCATCCGGGCGCGCAGATCCGCGACAACGCGCTGAGCAAGGCGCGTTTCGAGTTCCGCTGGGAAGACCAGTTCAACCTCGGCCTGGATCCTGACACCGCGCGGGCGTTCCATGACGAGACGCTGCCCAAGGACTCGGCCAAGGTCGCGCATTTCTGCTCCATGTGCGGACCGAAGTTCTGCTCGATGAAGATCACCCAGGAGGTTCGCGACTACGCGGCCAACCAGCGGATCGAGGCGGTCGACGCGGAGGCGGTGCAGGGCATGGCGGAGCAGGCCGAACGCTTCAAGCGCGAGGGCAGCCAGTTGTACCAGAAGGTCTGACCCGGTTCGGACTCCTGTGGCGAGCGGGCTTGTCGGATCGCCGCACCGCCGCGCTGGGGCGTGAAACGCCCCTGAAACCAGGCAACCCGGTGTATCAGATACACCGGGTTGCCCGTTTTTACGACTGCTTCGCAGTCGAGCGCGGCGGTGCGGCGTCCCGACAAGCCCGCTCGCCACGGGTCCGCTTATATTTCTGCTTTTCCTGAGAGGACAACCGTGCATACTCCCAGCGCCTATTCTCCCGACCTCGCCGTGCCGCTCGACAAGCGCGTGTTCGGCGCGCGCGATCTGTTTTCCCTGTGGTTCTCCCTCGGTGTCGGCCTGATGGTGCTGCAGACCGGCGCCCTGTTGGCTCCGGGCCTGGGGCTGTCCGGCTCGCTGCTGGCGATCCTCCTTGGCACGGCGGTTGGCGTGCTGCTGCTGGCCGCTGTCGGCGTCATTGGCAGCGACACCGGCCTGGCCGCCATGGCCGCGCTGAAGTTGAGTCTCGGCCGCTATGGGGCGAGCCTTCCGGCGGTCCTCAACCTGCTGCAACTGGTGGGCTGGGGCGCCTTCGAAATCATCGTCATGCGTGATGCCGCCAGCCTGCTCGGCGGCCGGGCGTTCGGCGAGGGCAGTGCATTGGCCAATCCGCTGCTCTGGACCCTGCTGTTCGGGGCGCTGGCGACCCTGCTGGCGGTCAGCGGCCCGTTGACCTTCGTGCGCAGGATCCTGCGCAAGTGGGGCATCTGGCTGCTGCTGGCGGCATGCCTGTGGCTGACCTGGAACCTGTTCGCCAAGGCTGACCTGGCTGCGCTGTGGGCCCAGGCTGGAGATGGTTCGATGACGTTCGCCGTGGGCTTCGATATCGCGATCGCCATGCCGCTGTCCTGGCTGCCGCTGATCGCCGACTACTCCCGCTTCGGCAAGCGCGCACAGGGCGTGTTCGGTGGTACCGCACTGGGCTTTTTCATCGGCAATCTGTGGCTGATGAGCCTTGGCGTGGTCTACACCCTGGCCTTCGCGCCGAGTGGCGAGGTCAATGCCCTGCTGCTGGCCCTGGCGGGTGCGGGGCTGGGCATACCGTTGCTGCTGATCCTGCTCGACGAGTCGGAGAATGCTTTCGCCGACATCCATTCGGCAGCGGTTTCCAGTGGCATCCTGTTGCCGCTGAAAGTCGAGCAACTGGCCCTGGGCATCGGCGTGATCTGCACCTTGATCGCCTGCTTCGCACCCTTGGCGCAATACCAGAACTTCCTGCTGCTGATCGGTTCGGTGTTCGCGCCGCTGTTCGGCGTGGTGCTGGCCGACCACTTCATCCTGCGTCGGCGTGGTGTCCGGAGCGAGCAGTCAATCCTGCGCTGGTCGGCAGTGTTGGCCTGGCTGGGCGGTGTTGCCACCTATCACCTGCTGGCCAACTTCCATCCGGAGCTCGGCGCGACCCTGCCTTCGCTGCTGCTGGCAGGGTTGCTGCAACTGCTGCTGGGCAAGGTCTTCACCGGCGGGCGGGAAACCGCTCGGGCTTGAGGATGCCGTTGAGGCTTGAGTAGTCGACTTTCAGGTCGATCAGGCCCATGGCGTAGGGGGCGATGGTCTTCACGTTGTACTTGAGCAGCACGCCGTCGCTGGTCAGGGCGACGTTCGGGGTGGTCTGGAACGGCCATGTGCGAACGAAGTCCTGATCGGCGCGGTTGCCGATCTGCCAACTGTTGTGGGCGACCTTGACCCGTTTCCAGAAGGCTTCTTCCTGGCCCGGCAGCAGCATGTCCTGGAGGGTCAGGGCTTTGTGTTCCTCACGTGACCAGTTGATGAAGCCGCGCTCCGGCGTGCCCTGGGGGGTACCGTTGTCCAGGTAGCTGACCAGTTCGATGATCACCAGTCCGTCATGCTGTTCGAGTACCTTGGCTTGCAGGTAGCTGCCCTGGCGACTGGCGGCGGTGGCGAGGAACTGGTCCTGGTAGGCCTTGAGCGAGGTCGGCAGCGGCGTGACGTGGGTCATCTGCAGCAGCCGGCGCTCTGCCAGGCTGTCCAGTTGCGGTTCGCCCGGGAAGTGCACCGTATCGATGTTCACCAGCGGGCAGTCCGGGTCGTTGCAGCCCGGCTTGACCTGTTCCCACGCGTCGCGCTTGAACTCCAGCGGTTTCTGCGTGGCGGGTTGGAGCAGACTCTGGCAGGCACCCAGGGTCAGGGCGATGCAGGTCAGCGAGGCGATTTTTAGAAACGACATGTACGTCCTTCGTCAGCGAAAGATAGGTCAGGGAGAGCGTGCTTTGACTGTCAGCGGCGAACTCGGTTCGCCACTACGCTAATTAGAGTAGGTTTCGATGGCAGCCGTCCATCCCGACGATGGGAAAGTGGCTGCATCAGCGGGTGTCGGCGCGTTAGGATGGCGCGAAGTCGAGGGGGAGCCTCGCCGCAACAGCCAAGAGGATCAACATGACCGACATCAGCAAGTCCAGTCCGACGAACGTCGAGATCATTCGCCGGGAGAACTGCTTCAAGGGCTTCTACCGGCTCGATCGCCTGCACCTGCGTCATGAACTGTTCGCCGGTGGCATGGGCAAGGAGATCAATCGCGAGGTGTTCGTGCGCCATGATGCGGTGTGTGTCCTGCCCTACGATGCCCGGCGCGACGAAGTGGTATTGCTGGAGCAGTTCCGGGTCGGGGCCATGGGCAAGACCGACAACCCGTGGATGGTCGAGCTGGTGGCCGGCCTGATCGACAAGGACGAGCAGCCGGAGGAGGTGGCCCATCGCGAGGCACAGGAGGAAGCGGATCTGCGACTGCAGGCGCTGTGGCCGATCACCCGCTACTTCCCGTCGCCTGGCGGCAGCAACGAGTTCGTTCATCTGTACCTGGGGCGCTGCCAGACCGAAGGTGCCGGCGGCCTCTACGGGCTGGTGGAGGAAAGCGAGGACATCCGGGCCACGGTCTGGTCCTTCGATGACGCCCTGCAGGCGGTACGCGACGGGCGGATCATCAATGCGGCGTCGATCATCGCCCTGCAATGGCTGGCGTTGAATCGTGCCGAAGTGAGGGGCTTATGGTCGTAAGTCTGCTGCGCGAGCGTTATCGGGTCGATCTGGTCGGGCTGCAGGCCGCTTGCGAGGCGAACTATGCCCGCCTCATGCGCCTGCTGCCCGAGATGCGCGACCAGCAGCGCGCCCGCCGGATTGCCGTGACCCAGGGCGACCAGATGCTCGGGGTGCTGGCCCTGGAGGTGTTGCAGGACTGCCCCTACACCACCACCCTGCTGGTCCGCCAGGAACACAGCCTGCCGTGGTTGCCGGTGCCCCAGTTGCAGGTGCAGGTCTACCACGATGCGCGCATGGCCGAGGTGATCAGCGCCGAGCATGCGCGGCGCTTTCGCAGCATCTACCCGTACCCGAACGCGGCGATGCACCAGCCGGACGAGAAGGCCCAGCTCAACATCTTCCTCGGCGAGTGGTTGAGCCACTGCCTGGCTTGCGGTCATGAATTCGAGGCGGTCCGCTAGGTTGTATCCGGCTAAATGTGAACTGTGCCCGTTTTCAGCCATTTCCTCTTTGCAGGTTCCCTGACCATAATTGCGCGCAACGCGGTTTTGAACGAATCGGTTAGAACCTGTCCAGCCAGCAATTCCCGGGAGAGCGCCTTGTCGAGCGTAGTCACTCAATCGACCACCACGGATCCGGTGCTGTTGGTCCAGCTGTCCGACAGCCACCTGTTTGCCGAGACGGACGGCACTCTACTGGGCATGAATACCCGCGACAGCCTGCAGCGGGTGATCGATTGTGTCCTGGCCGAGCAGCCGCGTATCGACCTGTTGCTGGCCAGCGGCGATCTGTCCCAGGACGGTACGTTGGAGTCCTACCAGTGCTTTCGCCGGATGAGCGGGCGTATTCCGGCGCCGGCCCGCTGGTTTCCCGGCAACCACGACGAACTGCGCGAAATGGCTGCGGCCGCCGCTGGCAGCGACCTGCTGGAACCGGTGGTGGATATCGGCAACTGGCGCGTGACCCTGCTGGATTCCGCGGTACCCGGTTCGGTGCCGGGGTTCCTGCAGGATGATCAGTTGCAACTGCTGGAGCGTTCACTGAGTGGGGCGCCGGAGCGCCATCACCTGATCTGCCTCCATCACCACCCGGTATCGATTCAGTGCCCCTGGATGGAGCCGATCGGCTTGCGCAATCCGCGGTCCCTGTTCGCCGTGCTGGAGCGCTTTCCCCAGGCACGGGCCTTGCTCTGGGGGCATATCCACCAGGAATTCGACCGCGAACACCAGGGGCTGCGCCTGCTGGCGTCGCCTTCGACCTGTATCCAGTTCGCGCCGGGCAGCGAGGATTTCAAGCTCGACGACAAGGCCCCCGGCTACCGCTGGCTGCGCCTGCATCCGGATGGTCAACTGGAAACCGGCATATCGCGGATCCAGGGCTTCGAGTTCACTGTCGACCATAGCGGCACGGGTTACTGAACTTCCCCAATATCGGTAGGAATTATCTCAGGGCGAGTCATGGCCCCGGACTCAGGCTAAACTGCGCGTCTTTGCCTGGCGCCTGGAGAGCGATGACATGTCCGGTTCGATCCTGTATATCCACGGTTTCAACAGCTCGCCCGAGTCGAAGAAGGCCACGCAACTGATGGCGGTGATGGCGAGCCTGGGCTTGAGTGGGCAACTGCGAGTCCCGGCTCTGCACCATCATCCGCGCCAGGCGATGGTCCAGCTCGAGGCGGCGATCGCCGAGCTGGGACGTCCGCTGCTGGTCGGCAGCTCGCTCGGCGGCTACTATGCGACTCACCTGGCCGAGCGCCATGGCCTGAACGCCCTGCTGGTCAACCCGGCGGTCAGTCCGCACCGGCTGTTCGACGGCTTTCTCGGCCCGCAGCAGAACCTCTACAGTGGCGAAACCTGGGAGCTGACTCTTGACCACGTGACGGCCCTGGCTGCGCTGGAAGTGCCGCCGCCCCAGGATCCGCAACGGTTTCAGGTATGGTTGCAAACGGCCGACGAAACCCTTGATTATCGCGCCGCGCAACACTATTACCGGGCGTGCGCCTTGCGGATCCAGGCCGGCGGCGACCATGGTTTCCAGGGCTTTGCCCGACAATTGCCGGCGTTGCTCAGTTTTGCCGGCATCGGTGCCGATAAGTACCAAGCGATCGATTTCTCCGCACTTTGAGAATGACCCCCATTCATAGACGACTGATGAAGAGACCCCATGGCCACTCCCAGCGCTAGCTCCTATAACGCAGACGCCATCGAAGTCCTCTCGGGCCTCGACCCGGTGCGTAAGCGTCCGGGCATGTACACCGACACCAGTCGGCCGAACCACCTCGCCCAGGAAGTCATCGACAACAGTGTCGACGAAGCCCTGGCCGGGCACGCGAAGTCGGTGCAGGTCATCCTGCATGCCGACCATTCCCTGGAAGTCTGCGACGACGGTCGCGGCATGCCGGTGGACATCCACCCGGAAGAGGGGGTGTCCGGCGTCGAACTGATCCTCACCAAGCTGCACGCCGGCGGCAAGTTCTCCAACAAGAACTACCAGTTCTCCGGCGGCCTGCACGGCGTGGGGATCTCCGTGGTCAACGCCTTGTCGACCCAGGTCCGGGTCAAGGTCAAGCGCGACGGCAACGAGTATCAGATGACCTTCGCCGACGGCTTCAAGGCCACCGAGCTGGAAGTGGTCGGTAGCGTTGGCAAGCGCAATACCGGGACCAGCGTGTACTTCTCGCCGGACCCCAAGTACTTCGATTCGCCGAAGTTTTCCGTCAGCCGCCTCAAGCATGTGCTCAAGGCCAAGGCGGTGCTGTGCCCGGGGCTGCTGGTCAGCTTCGAGGACAAGGGCACCGGCGAGAAGGTCGAGTGGCATTACGAAGATGGCCTGCGCTCCTACCTGGTGGACTCGGTCAGCGAATTCGAGCGCCTGCCGAACGAGCCGTTCTGCGGCAGCCTGGCCGGCAACAAGGAGGCGGTCGACTGGGCCCTGCTGTGGTTGCCCGAGGGCGGCGACAGCATCCAGGAGAGCTACGTCAACCTGATCCCGACCGCCCAGGGCGGTACCCATGTCAACGGCCTGCGCCAGGGCCTGCTCGATGCCATGCGCGAGTTCTGCGAGTTCCGCAGCCTGCTGCCACGCGGCGTCAAGCTGGCCCCAGAGGACGTCTGGGAGCGGATCGCCTTCGTCCTGTCGATGAAGATGCAGGAGCCGCAGTTCTCCGGGCAGACCAAGGAGCGCCTGTCGTCCCGCGAGGCCGCCGCGTTCGTTTCCGGCGTGGTCAAGGACGCCTTCAGCCTGTGGCTCAACGCCAACCCCGAACTGGGCATGCAGTTGGCCGAGCTGGCGATCAGCAACGCCGGACGTCGCCTGAAGGCGAGCAAGAAGGTCGAGCGCAAGCGCATCACCCAGGGGCCGGCGCTGCCGGGCAAGCTGGCCGACTGCGTCGGGCAGGACCCGCTGCGTTCCGAACTGTTCCTGGTCGAGGGTGATTCCGCCGGCGGTTCGGCCAAGCAGGCGCGGGACAAGGAGTTCCAGGCGATCCTGCCGCTGCGCGGGAAGATCCTCAACACCTGGGAAGTCGATGGCGGCGAAGTACTCGCCAGCCAGGAAGTGCACAACATCGCCGTGGCCATCGGCGTCGACCCGGGCGCGGCGGACATGAGCCAGCTGCGCTACGGCAAGATCTGCATCCTCGCCGACGCCGACTCCGACGGCCTGCATATCGCGACCCTGCTCTGCGCATTGTTCGTCCAGCATTTCCGCCCGCTGGTGGATGCCGGCCACGTCTACGTGGCGATGCCGCCGCTGTACCGCATCGACCTCGGCAAGGAGATCTTCTACGCGCTGGACGAAGCCGAGCGTGACGGCATTCTCGACCGCCTGGTGGCCGAGAAGAAGCGTGGCAAGCCGCAGGTCACCCGATTCAAGGGCCTTGGCGAGATGAACCCGCCGCAACTGCGTGAAACCACCATGGACCCCAACACGCGGCGCCTGGTGCAGTTGACCCTGGACGATTTCGCCGCGACTGCGGAAATCATGGACATGCTGCTGGCGAAGAAACGCGCCGGCGATCGCAAGACCTGGCTGGAGTCCAAGGGCGACCTGGCGGAGGTGCTGGTCTGATGCGCAGAGCCCTTGCGGCGCTGTTGCTGCTGGTCGCATGGCCGGCATTCGCCGATTCGGTACCGGAGCTCAGGCTGTTGTCCGAGCATCCGGTCGAGGGTATGCGCGGCGGAAATCTGTCCGGGTTGGCGCTGTGCGGCAGTGAGTTGTGGACGATCTCGGACCGTGACGACGACCTGCTCTATCGGTTGGACACCTCGAGCCGGGTCTGGAAGGCCGAGGGCATGCACCTCGAGGTGCCTTCGGTACCCGACGGTGGCCTGTCCTGGGGGCTGCGCCTGAAGGTCTGGGCCGCTTCGTTCATTCGCGGTGGCGAGCTGGACTTCGAAGGGGTGAGCTGTGATGACGCGGGCAACCGCTATATCGTCAGCGAAGCCCACGCGGCGGTGCTGAAGGTGCCGCCAAGCGGCGCGCCACAGTGGCTGGCGATCACCCCGGAACTGGTGAGCGAGGCCAGGGACAACGGCATGCTCCTGCACTTCAATGCCGTGTTCGAGGGCCTGGCGGTCAGCCCGGCGGGCGACCGGCTGTGGCTGGCGGCCGAGCGCGAGCGACGTGGCCTGTTGCTGCTCAAGCGGCAATCGGCGCAATGGGACTGCGAGGGAAGCTGCGTGCTGATGAGCGAGGACGGCAGCGAGATGCAGCCGCCGCAGTTCCCGAATGCCAAGGCCGTGACGCGGGACTTTGCCGATCTGTCGCTGTTCGACGGCAAGCTGTTCACCCTGGAGCGCAACGCCTATCGGATCTGTCGCCGTGATGCGCAGACCGGCGCGCTCGAGCGGTGCTGGTCGTTCGCCGCCGAAGCGCTGACCGAGCCGCGGCGTTATCCACAGAACTACGGCCTCGCCGAGGCGCTGGTGGTGGATGCCGACGGGGCCTGGATCGGCCTGGACAATAACGACGGGGCCCGTGCCGACGGCGAGGCCCGGCCGATCGTCTGGCGCTTCGCCGCGCCGGAAGGCGGCTGGAGTGCCCGGCCGTGAGCCAGCCGCCGCCCGGCCAGCGTGCCGGTCGCGTGCTGATGATCATGGCCTGGTGCGCCGGGCTGTTTCTTGCCACGCGCTTTTTCGGGCAATGGGAGGAGCGTCAGGAAAACCCCAACAGCGTCGTCACCTCGCAACAGGGCGAGGGTTACGTGGAAGTCCAGCTGGCTGGCAACAGCCAGGGGCATTTTGTCGCCAACGGCCGGATCAACGGCGCGCCGGTGCAGTTCATGCTCGATACCGGGGCCACCGATGTGGCGATTCCGCTCGAAGTGGCCGAGCGGCTGGGCCTGGAGCGGGGCCCGTCGGTCACTGTCAGCACGGCCAACGGGCGTGCCGAAGGCTACCGGACCCGGCTCGACCGCGTGCAGCTGGGCGATATCATCCTGCGGGATGTGCGCGCCCTGGTGGCGCCGGGCCTGGATGGCGAGCAGGTATTGTTGGGCATGAGCGCTTTGAAGAAACTTGAATTCACCCAGCGTGGCGGCACCTTGCTGCTGCGCCAGACTACGAACTGATGAGGCCCGCATGAGCGAATCCCTTGATCTCAGCCTGGATGGCGTGGAACGCCGGTCACTGGCTGACTTCACCGAACAGGCCTACCTCAACTACTCCATGTACGTGATCATGGACCGTGCACTGCCGCATATCGGCGACGGTCTCAAGCCGGTGCAACGGCGGATCGTTTACGCCATGAGTGAGTTGGGGCTGGACGCCGACGCCAAGCACAAGAAGTCCGCCAGGACCGTCGGTGACGTGCTCGGTAAGTTCCACCCCCACGGCGATTCGGCCTGCTACGAGGCGATGGTGCTGATGGCGCAGCCGTTCAGCTACCGCTACACGCTGGTGGACGGCCAGGGCAACTGGGGGGCGCCGGATGATCCGAAATCCTTCGCCGCCATGCGCTACACCGAGTCGCGGCTGTCGCGTTACTCCGAAGTGCTGCTCAGCGAACTGGGCCAGGGCACCGCGGACTGGGTGCCGAACTTCGACGGTACCCTCGAGGAACCCGCGGTGTTGCCGGCGCGTTTGCCGAATATCCTGCTCAATGGCACCACCGGTATCGCCGTGGGCATGGCCACCGATGTCCCGCCGCACAACCTGCGGGAAGTCGCCAATGCCTGCGTGCACCTGCTCGATGAGCCCAAGGCCACGGTCGAGGAGCTGTGCAAGTTCGTCCCGGGCCCGGACTATCCGACCGAAGCGGAAATCATCACGCCCCAGGCCGATCTGCTGAAAATCTACGAAACCGGGCGCGGCTCGGTGCGCATGCGCGCGGTCTACCGCGTCGAGGATGGCGATATCGTGGTGCACGCCCTGCCGCATCAGGTCTCCGGGGCCAAGGTGCTGGAGCAGATTGCCGCGCAGATGCAGGCCAAGAAGCTGCCGATGGTCGCCGACCTGCGCGACGAGTCCGACCATGAACATCCATGTCGTATCGTGATCATCCCGCGCTCGAACCGGGTCGATCCCGAAGAGCTGATGCAGCACCTGTTCGCCACCACGGACCTGGAGTCCAGCTACCGGGTCAACATCAACATCATCGGCCTGGACGGCAAGCCGCAGCTCAAGAATCTGCGTTCGCTGTTGGTGGAGTGGCTGGAGTTCCGGGTCAATACCGTCCGTCGCCGCCTGAAGTTCCGCCTGGACAAGGTCGAGAAGCGCCTGCACCTTTTGGACGGCTTGCTGATCGCCTACCTCAACCTGGATGAAGTGATCCATATCATCCGCACCGAGGATCATCCACGCGCCAAGCTGATCGAGCGTTTCGCCCTCAGCGAGATCCAGGCCGACTACATCCTCGACACCCGTCTGCGCCAGTTGGCGCGGCTGGAAGAGATGAAGTTGCGCGGTGAGCAGGACGAACTGCTCAAGGAACAGGCCAAGCTGCTGGCGCTGCTCGCCAGCGAAGCGAAGCTGAAGAAACTGGTGCGCAGCGAGCTGCTCGCCGATGCCAAGACCTATGGCGATGACCGCCGTTCACCGATCGTTGCCCGGGCCGAAGCCAAGGCTCTATCGGAAAACGAACTGATGCCCACTGAGCCGGTGACGGTCGTTCTGTCGGAAAAAGGTTGGGTTCGCTGTGCAAAAGGTCATGATATTGACGCCACCGGTTTGTCCTACAAGGCCGGCGATGGCTTCAAGACCGCAGCGGCCGGACGTTCCAACCAGTTTGCGGTGTTCATCGACTCCACCGGCCGCAGCTATTCGGTGGCAGCCCATACGCTGCCATCGGCGCGTGGCCAGGGTGAGCCGCTGACCGGTCGTCTGACGCCGCCGCCGGGCGCCAGCTTCGAGTGCGTTCTGCTGCCGGAGGACGAAGCGTTGTATGTGATCGCGTCCGATGCGGGTTATGGGTTCGTGGTCAAGGGCGAGGACCTGCAGGCCAAGAACAAGGCGGGCAAGACATTGTTGAGTCTGCCCAATGGTTCGAAGGTGATGGCGCCGCGGCCGGTGAGCGATCGCGAGCAGAACTGGCTGGCGGCGGTGACCACTGAAGGTCGCCTGCTGATCTTCAAGATCAGCGACTTGCCACAGTTGGGCAAGGGCAAGGGCAACAAGATCATCGGTGTCCCCGGTGAGCGGGTGGCCAGCCGCGAAGAGTACGTCAGCGATCTGGCCGTGCTGCCGGAAGGCGCGACGCTGGTGCTGCAGGCCGGTAAACGCACCTTGTCGCTCAAGGCCGACGACCTGGAGCATTACAAGGGCGAGCGCGGACGTCGGGGCAACAAGTTGCCGCGTGGCTTCCAGCGCGTCGACGCGTTGTTGGTAGAGACTGGCAATTAGTCCGGTACAGTGTGCCTGTCCTGTATTTTTAGCGCAGGATAGACGCCGCAACACTGGAGTAACGGCGCATATTCACGGATGATATGCGCCTCTTGGGCGGCCGCGTCGCGGTGCGCCCGGACGAATTTTCTGGATCAGACTGTGGCATGCCTTGCGGCGGCCACCTGGATGGGATGATGACTGTTCTGCGCCTTCCTTTAATGTTGCTGCTCACCGGCGTGCTCGGTTTGGCCGGTTGCAGCGTTAACAAGCCGGTTTCCTTATATCAGCTGGACAGTGGCACGCCGGGCCAACCTCAACAAAGCGCGGGCATGTTCGTGGTACTGGGTCCTGTCACCCTGGCCGATTACCTGCAACGCGAAACCCTGCTGCAACGCCAGCCGGATGGCAGCCTGACGGCGGCGACCGATGGTCGCTGGGCGGGCAGTCTGTCTTCGGATATCAACCAGTTGCTGGTCCGGCAACTGGCCTGGCGGCTCGATAGCCAGCGGGTGGTGCTGTCGCCGGCGACGGCGGGTGCGACGCCGGACGTGCAGGTATTGCTGTCGATCACCCGCCTGGACTCCGGCACCAAGCAGCCGGCGGTCCTCGATGCCCAATGGCGCCTGCTGGATCGGCGTGGCCAGGTACGGGACAACCGTATCGTGCATCTGGAGCAGCAGCATGCCGGTACTTCGGCGGCGCAGGTCCAGGCCCAGGGCGAGCTCCTGCAACGTCTGGCCGAGCAGTTGAGCGTGGCGCTCAAGCCGCTGGCCAACCAGCCGCCGGTCGCCGAAGTGCGCAACAAGCCTTCAGCGCCAGCGCCGACCAAACCGGCCGAACCGCAAAAGCCGAAGATCCCTATGGCCACACCCATCCGTACGGATATGGAAGTGTTCCGCTTCTGAGGCAATCGACAACAAAAAGCCCGCACTCGTTGCGGGCTTTTTGTTGTCGCTGGTTTTGCCGAAGCGGACCTACCTGCTACCGCTTTCGTGCATCCGTGCCAGTTGGCGTTCCAGCATCGATGGATAGGGCTCCATCAGCCGTTCGACGCAGCAGGCGCCCTCGGGGCTGGCGATCGGACGGATGCGGGCGCGCTGGCGAATCAGCGGATCGTCGCTGATCTGGCGCTCCACCAGCAGCAGGTTGCGGCTGTGTTGCGACAGGGCCAGGGCGTCCTGGGCGGTTTCGGTCAGCAGCAGGTCGATCTGACTGACGCCGAACAGTTCTTCGCCAAGGGTCAGGCCCAGTTGCAGTTGCAGGGTGATGCCGCTGTCGGCGACTTCGATCTGTAACTGATGGCCCAGCGCCCTGAGCAGTTCACCGCAGCAGATGGCATTGGTCAGGTAGTCGTCGCCGCTGTCCTCGGTATGGAACAGCATCAGCGTGCTGCCATCGTTGAGGGTGTGCAGTTCGCTCTGGTAGAGCGAGGCGGCCTGGTCCAGACAGTCGCGATAGCGCTCCAGCAGTTCGGTCAGGCGGGCTCTTGGCAGGCGCCGCAACTGGTCCTGGGCACCCAGTTGCACGGCCAGCACCGCACTGTGCTGGGGGTGTGCCGCCGCCACCGGCTTCGCCACGGCAGCGGCCGAGCCCTGCGGGCTGTCGCGCAGGTCGGCGAACGGATCTTCCTCGTCGTCCAGTTCCAGCTCGTCGTCCACATGACGTGGCACGGGGCGTGGTGTCGGCCTGGCTGGCGCGGTTGTGCCGTTGTCGAAGCTCGGATCACGCAGGTTGCGAACCTGGAAGCCTGGTCCGGTGGGCACTGGTTCTTCGTCGTCGTGATCGTCGTAGTCGATTTCCGGCTCGGGCTCCGGTTTCGCCGGGGCAAAGCGCGAATGCAACTGGCGGGCGAGGTCGCCGATCTCGTCCTGACGCCGGGTGGCCGGGGTATGTTCGTCCATGTCCCGCAACCAGACCCGCAATTGCAGCAGCGGCGTCGAGATATGCCGGCCCAGGCGCAGGCTCAATGCCAGGGCCAGGGCCAGCAGGATGGCGCTGAGAATGCCCATGCTCTGCAGGCTGATGGTCATCGGCTGCTGGAACTGGGCCATGTCCAGGCTGATCCGCAGGTTGCCGGCGGTCACGTCCTGGAAGGTGATCTTGGTCTGGTAGACGCCCTCGGTTTCGCCCAGCAGGCCGCTTTTCGGGCGTTGACCGGCTTCGGCGAGGATCCGATTGTCCACGCTGTAGATCGCCGCATGGGCCACCAGCGGGTTCTTCGTCAGGTTGTTGAGCAGCACGTTGAGGCTGAGGATGTCGTTGGACACCAGCAGCTCTGTCGCCGAGGTGGCGGTCTGGGTGGTCAGGCTCTGGCCAAGGGCATCGGCCTGCTGGTGCATGGCTTCCTTGAACTGCAGCCCCATCACGCAGGCGTAGATGACCAGCGCCAGCGCGACGAGAATCACGTTGTGGCTGGCAATACGCAGTGCAATCGGTACCCGGCGGTGACGCAATGCCCGGAAGATCAGCAGGAAGAAATTATCGGTTTTGACTGGCGTGGGCCGGTTCACTGAGCGCGGCTCTTTTGTCCGTGAAGTTGACGCGCAGTATAGCGAGAGGCCCTAGACCGGCAAAGCGCTGGCGGTGCCGATGGTCACTGAAAGTGGGTAGAATGCGACTTTTTTAACGAACGGGGGTGCGCTTTGCGCGAAATCGTCCTGATTAACATCACCGGTGGCGACCGTCCGGGTCTCACCGCGGCCATTACCGGCGTGCTGGCGCAAGGTGGTGTGAACATTCTCGACATCGGTCAGGCGGTTATCCACGACACCCTGTCGTTCGGCATCCTGGTCGAGGTACCCGGTGGCGAACAGTCGCCGGTGCTGCAGCAGGTGCGGGCCACGGCCGATGGCCTGGAGCAGCACGTGCGCTTCACGGCGGTCTCGGAAGACGACTACCGGCGCTGGGTCGACAGCGAGGGCCGGGATCGGCATATCGTCACCCTGCTGAGCCGCAAGGTCACGGCCGAGCAAGTGCAGCGGGTCAGTGCGATCACTGCGCGCCACGGCCTGAACATCGAACGTATCGACCGCCTGTCGGCGCGTCTGCCGCTGGACGTTTCGACAGACTTGAGCAAGGCCTGCATCGAGTTTTCGGTACAGGGGGCGGTAGCCGACCTGCCGGCGTTGCGCGCCGAATTTCTGGGCCTGGCCCAGGAACTGAGTATCGACGTGGCCTTCCAGGAGGATTCACTGTTCCGTCGTAACCGGCGCCTGGCGGTATTCGACATGGACTCCACGCTGATCGAGGCCGAAGTCATCGACGAATTGGCCAAGGCCGCGGGCGTTGGCGAGCAGGTGTCGGCGATCACCGAGCGGGCGATGGCCGGCGAGCTGGATTTCCGCGCCAGTTTCAAGGAGCGCCTGGCGCTGCTCAAGGGGCTTGACGTCAGTGTGCTGGACTCGATCGGCGCCTCGCTGCGTCTGACCGAAGGCGCCGAAGTCCTCTTTGCCGAACTCAAGCGCCTGGGCTACAAGACCGCGATCCTGTCCGGCGGCTTCACCTACTTCGCCCGGCAGTTGCAGGCCAGACTGGGGATCGACTACGTCTTCGCCAACGAGCTGGAAGTGGTCGACGGCAAGTGCACCGGTGTCGCGATCGAGCCGATCGTCGATGCCCAGCGCAAGGCCGACCTGTTGCGCGAGTTGGCCGGCAAGGAAGGCCTGAGCCTGGAGCAGACCATTGCGGTGGGGGACGGTGCCAACGACCTGCCGATGCTGGCGATCGCTGGCCTGGGTGTGGCGTTCCGGGCCAAGCCGCTGGTCAAGCAATCGGCCAGGCAGGCCATCTCGACTCTTGGCCTGGATGGGGTGCTGTACCTGCTGGGCCAGCAGGACCGTCACGGTCGCAACTGATCGCCCGCTTTCATGGGGCCGGTTGCGGCCTGTAGGAGCCGGCTTGCTGGCGATAGCGATTCAACAGGCGGCAGCCATCCTGGTGAATGGCCGCCTGAGGCGGATCCTCGGAACGCCGCCCGCGGCAAGCCGGCTCCCACAACGGTTCTGCGGTCCACCTTGTTGGCGGGGCTGGCGCCCTATAGCGTCTTCCACAATGAGCCGAAGTCTTCCTCGGGGCTGCTTGCAGAGCCTCCCGAGGCTTCGTTCCTGGCCGCTGCCGGTGGCTCGAACAGCCGATACTCGAACTGGTTGAAGCTGCCGGTACTGGCCTTTCGGTTATTCAGCCCGGCGCGCCGTTCTTCTCCATGGGTGTTGATCATCACCTTGTGGCCTTCCTGGAAAGGCAGGCGCGGTGCCAGCAGGGTGGCGGGGACGCCGATGGCGCTGATCTCCGGCAACAGCAGGGCGCGCAGGTACTGGCTGTTTTCCTCGCTGTTGCGCAGCAGTTGCAGGCCGCATGGCTGGGCATGCGGTGCGATCAGCTCGATACCCATCTGCGTCCCGCCGCTGCGCACCTGGCGAATCCAGCGCACGACCGCGACGCTCCAGCCCTGGGACGTCGCATCCTGAATGCCCACCAGTTCGCCCGCCTGCAACTGGCTGGGTACTTCCCGTGGCCAGGCCAGGCAATAACCGCCAGGACTGTGGTTGATGATTTGCAGGCTGAAGGTCGGGAAGTCCTCGGCGCTGTTGGCCGCCGCCTGGCTGACCTCGGCCTCTGTCGGGTGATACTGGATTTCCTCGTAGGGCAGCAGTGTGTCGGCGCTGCCATAGCGTTCGGCATCGAAGGCCAGGCTCCAACTGTCCTTCTGGTTGCTGTTGGCCAGTTGTGCAGTGAAATGCGCGGTGCGGTTGGCGGCCGGACTTTTGAGAATCTCGCTGAAGGAGCGTTGCCCGCCCAGGTAGAAATGCAGGGCGCTCATGCCGATGCATAGCGTCAGGGAGCCCTGTCCCGGTGTACGCTGGAAGCTTCGCTCGGCTGATTCGCCCCAGGCTGCGCAGAGGTGCTGCAGAGTGTCCGGGCTCAAGCCGCTGGGCACCAGCAGGCGCGAGTGGCTGCGCTGTTCGGCGGGCAGGTCGAGGTATTCCTTCATGGCCTCGACCAGTGCCAGGGTATTGATGCCCATCAGGCCGGCCTGTTGCCCGGCGGTGAACAACGAAGTGTAGCGGGGAGGTGCATCTGCCAGCGGGGCAACGGCGAACAGGCTCGATGCGAGGCTGGCATCCTGCAGCTTGACCAGCATGCTCCAGGGTTCCAGGACTTCGGCCAGGCGGGCGATATTGTTCTGGCGCATCTGGTTGCAACGTGAGCAGCCCAGCAGCAGTGCGACGATGTAGGTCTGCTCGATGGTCAGGGACTGGGTCTGGCTGGCCAGTTCGTCACGTACCGGGCTGTGCTGCAACTGATGCGCAATGGCGACCTGGTACAACTGGTGCACTTCGAGCCACAGGCCTTCCGGCACCGGGCAATACAACTGGCTGGCCCGGACCAGCGGGCCGTTGAGGCAGTGCAGGGCGCGCTGCACGGCCATGGTCAGCAACCCGGCGCGCTCCTTGCCGAACCTGGACGCGACGCGCACCGCGATCTGCTTGTAGCCAATGGCCAGATGATTTTGCAAGGCCTGGCAGAGGTTGGCGACCTTGCGTGGACGCTCATCGAGCACGACGGACTGGTTGAGGAAGTGCCGCTCAAGGTGTTTGCAGACGTAATACACCTCGGGACGCATCAGTTCGAGCAACTGCAGGCGGTTTTCGCTGGGGGTGAGCAGTTGGTTGAGCTCGGCCAGGCCCTGGTACAGCAGGCGCGCGGTTTCTCCGAGATTGGCTTTCGGCAGTTCGGCGATCCAGCGTCTCAGGTCACGCGGTGTGCCATCGCAGAATGACAGGCTTGGCTGCGTGGGTATTGGCGCGCGCAACAACAGATGGGGGCTCGGATTGCTCATCTAACGGGCCAGCTCCAGCAAGGAAAACGTGCATCATCCATCGGCAAGGTGACAAAAAATTGGTGGCAATATAATGCCACGACTCTAACAGCAATGCGGTACAGGTGCATCGTTGCCGATCAGGTCAGGTTGCGACCGATTGTCCGTGGCGTGGCCTCGTGGACTCGAGCAGTGCCGGGTCGCGAGGCCACCAGCCTATCAGGCGTGCTTGGGCAGGCCCAGGCCCTGGCCCATGGCCACTGTCGAGCCGGCCGCCAGGCCTTCGGCCCATTTCACCTGATCTGGGCCGAACAGTACGATGGCGGTCGAGCCCAGCTTGAAGCGCCCGAGCTCAGCACCCTTTTCCAGATGGATCGGCGCACGGGCGGCTTCATCGTAGCGGAACGTCTTGAGCTCGCGCTTGGGGGGCGTGACCAGACCGGCCCAGACGGTTTCGACCGAGGCGACGATCATCGCGCCGACCAGCACCACGGCCATTGGCCCGCGCTCGGTGTCGAACAGGCAGACGACGCGTTCGTTGCGGGCGAACAGTTCCGGTACGTTCTCGGCGGTGGTCTGGTTCACCGAAAACAGGCGGCCTGGTACGTAGACCATCTCGCGCAGGGTGCCGGCCAGCGGCATGTGCACCCGGTGGTAGTCCTTGGGCGACAGGTAGATCGTGGCGAAATCACCGCCCATGAACGGTGCGGCAAGTGCGGCATCGCCCCCCAGCAGTTCGAGGGCGCTGAAGCTGTGGCCCTTGGCCTGGAATATCCGGCCGTGCTCGATCGGGCCGAGCTGGCTGACGGCGCCGTCAGCCGGGCAGAGGATCGCCCCCGGGGTCGGGTCGAGCGGCCGCGCACCGTCTTTCAGGGCGCGGGTGAAAAAGGCGTTGAAGTGTTCGTAGGCGGTCAGGTCTTCAACCAGTGCCTGGGACATGTCGACCTGGTAGCGCTTGGCGAACCAGGCGGTGAAGGCGTTCTTGAACCAGCGTACGCGGCATTCGGCGATGCAGCCGGCCAGGCGCGACAGCAGGTGGTGGGGCAGCAGGTACTGGCTGAGGATGAACAAACTCTTTTTCATCAAGGATCCTTGGGAATCTCAAATCTCTACAGGGGTGTCGGGGTGATTGCCCCATTCGCCCCAGGAGCCGGCGTAGCCCTTGACGCGCGGATAGCCGAGCGCCTTGGCCACCAGGTAGGTGAAGCCGGAACGGTGGTGGGTCTGGCAATGGGTGATCACTTCCTTGTCGGCAGTGATGCCCAGGCTGTCGAGGATCGCCGGCATATCCTGGCGGATGCGCAGGCTGCGTGCCTTGTCCATGCCGGCTGTCCATTCGAAGTTGACCGCGCCGGGAATGTGTCCGCCCCTGGCGGCCAGTACCTTCTCGCCGGAATACTCCAATGGGCCGCGGGCATCCCAGATCGCCAGGTCGGCCGCGCCCAGGCGCGACTGCAGGTAATCGCGGGTGGCGGTCGGCTCGTCGTGCAGGGTCAGGGTGACCGGGCCACCGGCAACCGTCGGAATGTCCTCGGACACCGGCAGGCCTTCGTCCAGCCACGCCAGCAGGCCACCATCCAGATAGTGGTAGCGGGTATGGCCGATGACATCCAGCAGCCAGATGAAGCGTCCGGCCCAGCCGCCGCCTTCATCGTCGTAGACCACGTAGACCGCGTCCGGGTTGTGGCCCAGTTCGCCGAACAGGGCTTCGAGCGCTTCTTGCGGTGGCATCAGCCCCGGAGCCGGTGGCTGGCCCAGCTGGGTTCGCTTGGGGTCGACGAAGCGGGCGCCGGGAATATGCCCCGCGCCGTAGCGGGCGCTGCTGGTCAGGTCCACCAGGATCAGGCCGGGGGTGTCGAGGCGCGGCAGCAGATCGCTGGGCTCGATTACCAGCGGCAAGCCAGAGAAGTCAGGCATGTGGGTTCTCCTGGACGCAAAGGGGAGGATTGTAGCGCAAGCTTCAGGCGCTGCGGTTGGTAAAGGCGTGCAGCGCCTTTTCGATGCATTGCACGGTTTTGCCGAAGGCTTGCACGGTGATCTCCGAGAACGGCACGCCCTCCTGGTCGGCCAGCACCACCATTACCACTCGACCGTTGTTGCTCAGCGAGCGCAGCAGCAGATGTTCGCCGGGAAGAAACTGCGCCCGCAGGCTGTTGGGCAGCAGCGCCTGGAACTGGCGGGCGTTTTCTGGCGACAGGCGAATCTGTGTCGGCTGGCTCATCAGTCGTTGCAGGAGCGTGCTCTGGGCCACCTGCAGGATCAGATTGTTCGCCTCGGCGGGAAGGCCGGCGGTCTGGTGGACCCGCAGGGCGCTGCGACTGCGATCGGTCATCAGGATCATCACCCGGCGCAGGCCGCAGGCCGCCAGGGCATCGCGGGCCACGGTGGTCAGGTGCATGGCGTTGGTGAAACGGCTGGGTTCTGCCAGCAATTGCGCGCAGTGCCGGCGCCAGAGGCCCATCGCCTCGGCGCTGGGGGCGGCGGCCGGCAGCAGGTCGGCATGCATGCGGCGCACATGCCACGGCCAGATCAGTGCTTCTGCCGGGTGCCACAGATCCTGCATCGAATGCTGGTTGGCGCTCTGGGCCGCCTGTTGGTGGATCTGCTGCTGCAACTCGTTCATCGGTTGTTGCAGGTAGAGGCTCGACAGGTACTGCCAGCGCAGACAGTGCGGGCTGTCCCAGGCCTGCTGCGCCGCCACGGCCAGGCCGTTGGCCAGCAGTACGGTGTTGGCGGGCTGGTTCAGCCAGCGGCGCAGTTCCGGGTCGGCATCCAGTCGCTGTTGCTGATGCAGGGGATTCCCGTCGTCGCGAGCGATATGCAGCGCCTGCACGAGGGTCTTGCGTTCGTTCAGCAGCAGTTGATAACCCTGGGTCACCCAGACCGGCAGGCGCCAGAACTCGGCCATGGCCAGGCACAGTTCCGGCAGGCGCACGCCGAACAGCTCCCGTTCGACCTTGGCGGCGGGTTCGTGTTTGTACAGCACCCGCAGCTCCCAGGTTTCGAGCAGCTTGGGATGGGTCAGTGCCAGCGGCCAGAGTGGGGCCAGGAACAGCAGGCTGCCCCAATGGATGTCCTGCCAGAGCCTGGCCAGGCGTGCGGCGAACAGGCCGTTGGCCTGTTGGCTGGCGTGCTGGCTGATCAGTTGCAACTGGCGCAGGGCGACCGGGATGTCTTCCGGCAGTCGCGCGGGGAGGCGTTCGAGCAACTCCTCGGTACGTTTCAGGCCGAGGCGATTGATCGCGATCTCAAGGTTTTCGGCCGGCTCGGTCATGCTGCCGTGGGTGTGATGATTGGCTTCGCAGATCACGCTCAGTGCCAGGGCTGGGCTATCCTGCATGAGTTCGGCAATGTCGCGCAGCGAGCTGCGGCTGTCGCGAATGGCCCGGCAGACGCGGTCATGACTATCCTGCGGGACGGGCAGGCGCACGTCCTGCAGCAGCCGTGTCCAGCCTTGCAGGGTGTTCGGTCTTGCACTGGACACAGCCGTTCGATTCGTCATGATTAAGCGCGATCATCATCATTGGTGCGCCCGGGGTGGGCCTGGCGGCGCTCTGCTGGCCCCGCCGCCGAGGCCATGCAGTGCCGGTTTTCTGGCTTTTCGCCTGAACTGGCTATAGTCTGGCGCAGTTTCGCCGATAAGTAGAAGAAGAGATTTACTAACTTCCGAATATGACCTTGAACCCGACTCAACAAGTACTCTCATTCTATGGCTAAAATCATCGGCATCATTGTCGTATTCGCGAGCGTGCTCGGCGGGTACGTGCTCTCCCACGGCAAGATCGCGGCGCTGATCCAGCCTTTCGAGGTCCTGATCATCGGCGGTGCCGCCCTGGGCGCTTTCCTGCAGTCCAACCCCGGCTACATGACCATGCACGTGGTCAAGAAATCCCTGAGCATGTTCGGCTCGCGCTTCAGCCATGCCTTCTATATGGAAGTGCTCGGCCTGATCTACGAGATCCTCAACAAGAGCCGTCGTGAAGGCATGATGGCGATCGAGGGTGACATCGAGGACGCCGCGGCCAGTCCTATCTTCGCCAAGTATCCTGCTGTCCTCAAGGATGAGCGCATGACCGCGTTCATCTGCGATTACCTGCGCATCATGTCCTCGGGCAACATGGCTCCCCATGAACTGGAAGGCCTGTTCGAGATGGAACTGCTGAGCATGAAGGAAGAGCTCGAGCATCCATCCCATGCCGTCACCGGCGTGGCCGACGGCATGCCCGGTTTCGGTATCGTGGCGGCGGTACTGGGTATCGTGGTGACCATGGCCTCCCTGGGGGATGGCGACCAGAAGTCCATCGGTCTGCACGTGGGTGCGGCACTGGTGGGTACCTTCTTCGGTATTCTCGCTGCCTATGGCTTCTTCGGTCCGCTGGCGCAATCGCTGGCCCACGATGCCAAGGAAGAGCTGAACGTCTACGAGGCGATCAAGGCCTCCCTGGTGGCCTCGGCCTCCGGCATGCCGCCGTCGCTGGCGGTGGAATTCGGGCGCAAGGTTCTCTATCCGAAGCATCGGCCGAGTTTCGCCGAGCTGGAACAAGCGGTTCGCGGTCGCTGAGTCATGGAGAATAATCAGCCGATCATCATCAAGCGCGTCAAGCGCTTTGGCGGCGGGCACCATGGCGGTGCCTGGAAAATCGCCTTCGCCGACTTCGCGACGGCGATGATGGCGTTCTTCCTGGTGTTGTGGCTGCTGTCCACCGCGACCCCGGAGCAGAAGATCGCCATCGCCGGCTACTTCAAGGACCCGATCGGTTTCTCCGAGAGCGGTACGCCCTACATCATCGACCTGGGCGGTTCGCCGACGCTGGCGCCGGACAAGACGCTCAACCCGGAAGTGAAGTCCCAGCCGCAGCCGGACAAGGTCACGGTCGACACCGAACAGGTGGAGGGCATGGCCGAACAGCTCGAGAAGGAGCGCCTGGAGCTGCTCCTGCAGGAATTGCAGAACAAGGTCGATGAAAGTCCGCAACTGCAGAAATTCAAGGACCAGATCCTGTTCGAGATCACCCCGGACGGCTTGCGTATCCAGATCATGGACGCGGAAAACCGGCCGATGTTCGACTCCGGCAGTGCGCGTCTGAAGCCTTACTTCGAGGACATCCTGCTGGCGATGGCCGACACCATCAAGGCGGTACCGAACAAGGTCAGCATCAGCGGCCATACCGATGCCAAGCCATATGCAGGCACTGGTGATTTCGGCAACTGGGAACTGTCGGCCAACCGCGCCAACGCCGCGCGTCGGGCGCTGGTGGCCGGCAGCTATCCGGACTCCCAAGTGGCGCGGGTGGTGGGTTATGCCTCGTCGGCGCTGTTCGACAAGGCGGATCCGTTCAACCCGGTCAACCGCCGTATCGACATCGTCGTGCTGACCAAGAGGGCCCAGAAAGCCATCGAGGGTGAGCAGGGGGCGGACGAGGCCAAGCCGGATGCCAATGCGCCGGCGACCCCTGGCGTGCCAGGTGCTTCGAGCGCTGCGCCAGCCGATCCGAATGCGCTGCCGGCGGACAAGCAGCCGCTGCCGGCCCACGAGGTGCGTCAACGCCTGAACATCTTCGAGGATGGCGTATTGAAGATGGACGAGACGGGCAAGCCCAGAACCGGCTCCTGAGCCAGAAACGACAAGGCCGCGATCATCGCGGCCTTGTCGTTTGGGTCATCTCAATAGCTGTCTTGCGGCAGGCTGGCGATGATCGAGCGGTAGCTGTTCATTCGCTGCTGCTGGATACGCCCGTCTTCCAGAGCCTTGAGCAGGGCGCAACCGGGCTCGCGGTCATGCTTGCAGTCGCGGAAGCGGCAGGTGCCGAGCAGGTCGGTGAACTCGATGAAACCGGCTTCGACATCGGCGCGGCTGACGTGGCCCAGGCCGAATTCGCGAATACCCGGGGAGTCGATCAGTTCGCCGCCGCCGGGGAAGTGGAACAGGCGCGCGGTGGTGGTGGTGTGGGTGCCCTGGCCGGACAGCTCGGAGAGCGGACCCACGCGGGTTTCCACCTCGGGCAGCAGGCTGTTGACCAGCGACGACTTGCCGACCCCTGACTGGCCGACGAACACGCTGATGCGCCCGTCCAACTGCTGTTGAAGCTGCTCCATGCCATTGCCGTGATGAGCCGAGACCTCCAGCAGCGGATAGCCCAGTTGCCTATAGACCGCCAGCAGCGCATTCAGGGCTGGGGCGTTGTGCTCGTCGATCAGGTCGAACTTGTTCAGTAGCAGCAGCGGCCGGATGCCCGCGTGCTCGGCGGCCACCAGGTAGCGATCGATCAGGTTGGCGTGGGGTTCAGGCAGCGGAGCGAAGACGATCACGATCATGTCGACGTTGGCCGCCACCGGCTTGAGCTGGCCGCGGCTGTCCGGGCGCTTGAGTTCGGTGGTGCGTGGCAGTTGCGCGACGATCACGCCGATGCCCTGGTTGCCGGGGCGCCAGACTACCTGGTCGCCGGTCACCAGCGCCGGCAGGTTGGCCCGCAGGTGGCAGCGGAACACCTGGCCCTTGAGTTCGCCCTCCAGGGCCTCGACCTCGACCTGCACACCGAAGTGCGCAATCACCAGGCCGGTCTGTTCGGGGCCCAGGTCGCCGCCCTCCAGTGCTTCCACGGCCTGTGACTCGCGTTTGGCGGCGCGTGCGGCGCGTTCGCCCTGGATCTTTTCGATGCGCCAGTTCTGGCGGCGGTTGAGCTGGCGTTTGGCCATTGGTGTTCCGTGTGGTCGAATCGTCGGGGAGGGTCAAGCGGTCGCGAGTTTAGCACGCCCGGCAAGCGCAGCCTGCGCTAAACTGTGCGGCTATGCCGAGGAGTCAAGCTATGCAAAATCCACAGAACCTGATCTGGATCGACCTGGAGATGACCGGTCTCAACCCGGACACCGATGTCATCATCGAAATGGCCACCATCGTCACCGACAGCGATCTCAACACCCTGGCCGAAGGCCCGGTGATCGCCATCCACCAGAGCGACGAGATCCTGGCCGGCATGGATGAGTGGAACACTCGCCAGCACGGCGGTTCGGGCCTGACCCAGCGCGTGCGCGAGAGCCGCATCGGCATGGCCGAGGCCGAGGCGCAGACCATTGCCTTCCTGGAGCAGTGGGTGCCCAGGGGCAAGTCGCCGATCTGTGGCAACAGCATCTGCCAGGACCGCCGCTTTCTCGCGCGCCACATGAAATCCCTGGAAAGCTATTTCCACTACCGCAACCTGGATGTCTCGACCTTGAAGGAGCTGGCGGCACGCTGGGCGCCGCAAGTGCGTGACAGCTTCCAGAAAGGCAGTACCCACCTGGCGTTGGACGACATCCGCGAATCGATCGCCGAGCTGCAGCACTACCGCAAGCACTTCATCAAGTTCTGAGCGGTCGCGGGAGGCTCCTGCGGTGATCAGTGGGCCCCGGAGTGACTGGCCCGGCGGTTGCGCTCTTTTGGTGCGCCGGGCAAATGAGTAGACTGCGCGGCTTCTCCTGCCCGGATCGCCATCATGCTGCTGATGCTCTACCTCGTCGCCATTACCGCTGAAGCCATGACCGGGGCGCTGTCGGCCGGACGACGCGGCATGGACTGGTTCGGCGTGGTGCTGATCGCTTGCGTCACCGCTCTGGGCGGTGGCTCGGTGCGCGACGTGTTGCTGGGGCATTACCCGCTGACCTGGGTCAAGCACCCGGAATACCTGGTGCTGACCTCGGTCGCGGCCCTGGTGACGGTGTTCATCGCCCCGCTGATGCGCCACCTGCGTTCGCTGTTCCTGGTGCTCGATGCGCTGGGCCTGGTGGCCTTCACCCTGATCGGCTGCATGACGGCCCTGGAAATGGGACAGGGCCTGATGGTGGCCTCGGTCAGCGGGGTGATTACCGGCGTATTCGGTGGCGTGTTGCGGGATATCTTCTGCAATGACATCCCACTGGTATTCCGCCGTGAGCTCTATGCCAGCGTCTCCTTCGCCGCCGCCTGGTGCTTCCTGGGTTGCACCTACTGGCAGTTACCCAGCGAGCAGGCGATTCTGATCACGCTGTTCGGCGGGTTCCTGCTGCGCCTCCTGGCGATCCGCTTTCACTGGGAAATGCCCAAGTTCATCTACAACGACGCCCACTGAAGGCACTAGCCTGGTTGCCCGGCTCGCTCGGCATGCTGGTTCAGGGCCCATTGCACATGCTCCCGGACCAGTTCCGAGGGATAGTCCCGCCGGCTGTTGAGGGCTTCGAGCACGTTGATGGTTGATGGCGCGTTGCCCAGGCCAACGGCCAGGTTGCGCAGCCAGCGTTCGTAGCCGGCCCGGCGCAGTGGCGAGCCCTCGGTGTTCTTCAGGAAGGTTTCCTCGTCCCAGCGGAACAGCTCTGCCAGCCCGGCGTTATCCAGGCTGTGCCGGGGTTGGAAGTCGCTCTCGGTGCTGGGGCGGGCGAAGCGGTTCCACGGGCAGACGACCTGGCAGTCGTCGCAACCGAATACCCGGTTGCCGATCAGCGGGCGCAGTTCTTCCGGAATGGCCGTCTTCAGCTCGATGGTCAGGTAGGAAATGCAGCGTCGGGCATCCAGCACGTAGGGGCCGACGAATGCTGCCGTGGGACAGATATCCATGCATGCCGAGCAACGGCCGCAATGCTCCGTGGCATGAGGCTCGTCCACCGGTAGCGGCAGGTCGACGAACAGCTCGCCAAGAAAGAAGTAGCTGCCGGCCTTGCGATTGAGTACCAGGGTGTTCTTGCCGATCCAGCCCAGCCCGGCCTGTTCGGCGATGGCTTTCTCCAGCACCGGGGCGCTGTCGACGAAGGCGCGGTAGCCGAAGGGGCCGATCACCTGCTGGATGCGCTCGGCCAGCTGTTGCAGGCGTTTGCGGATCAGCTTGTGATAATCGCGCCCCAGGGCATAGCGTGAAACGTAGGCCTTTTCCGGTTCGGCCAGGCGCTGGACCATCTGCGTATCGCCCGGCAGGTAATCCATGCGCAGCGAGACCACCCGCAGCGTGCCCGGCACCAGTTCGTCCGGGTGCGAGCGTTTGCTGCCGTGGGCCCCCATGTAGTCCATGTCGCCGTGATAGCCCGCATCCAGCCAGCGCTGCAGGTGCTGCTCGTGTTCGCCCAGTTCCAGGCCTGCGATGCCCACCTGCTGGAAGCCCAGTTCGCGAGCCCATTGTTTGATGGATTGGGCAAGGGCGGGGAGGTCGAGGCTATTTACAGGCATGAGACAGGAGAAACCTAGGCTTTGGTGCGTATAATTCTGCCAGACATCGGAGCCGAACGACGCATGCCGCAGACCAAACCGCCTTTTCCCGATATTCAGTCGCTGACACCGGCGACCTTGCCGAGGCTTCCCGCGCGTCAGCCGGCTGCCCACAAGGGCCAGTTCGGCCATGTGCTGCTGATCGGCGGTGACCGGCGTTTTGGCGGAGCGATCCTGCTCGCTGCCGAGACGGCCCTGCGCGGTGGTGCCGGGCTGGTCTCCCTGGCCACGCGCCCGGAGCATGTGGCGGCCTCGCTCGCGCGCCTGCCCGAAGTGATGGTGCTGGGCGTCGAGTCGGCCAACCAACTGATGGAAGTCCTCCGGCAGGCCAGCGTGGTGGTGGTCGGCCCGGGCCTTGGGCAGTTCGCCTGGAGTCGCAGCCTGCTCTCGGTGGCGGCGAATGCCTTAGTGGCGCAGGTCTGGGATGCCGATGCGCTGAACCTGCTGGCCAGTGGCGAGGCGTGTCTGCCGGCCGACAGCGTGATCACCCCGCATCCGGGGGAAGCGGCGCGATTGCTCGGGCTGACGACTGCCCAGGTGCAGGCCGATCGGGCGGGCGCG
This sequence comes from Pseudomonas fuscovaginae SE-1, assembly GCF_000364705.1. GTDB lineage: Bacteria > Pseudomonadota > Gammaproteobacteria > Pseudomonadales > Pseudomonadaceae > Aquipseudomonas > Aquipseudomonas fuscovaginae_A. Next base: position 63,967 of record NZ_AQOH01000021.1, read on the forward strand.
GCGCGGGCGTTGGCGACGAAGTACCAGGCGGTCTGCGTGCTCAAGGGGGCCGGTAGCCTGGTCGTCGCGCCCGATGGGCGAGTGTCGGTCTGCGAGCGCGGACATCCGGCCATGGCCACGGCCGGGCTGGGGGACGTGCTCGCGGGCCTGATCGGTGCGTTGCGGGCTCAGGGCATGGCAGGCTTCGAGGCCGCCTGCCTGGCCGTCTGGCTGCATGCGCGCGCCGGAGAGTTGCAAGGTGAAAAAGGCCGTGGGCTGGCGGCCAGTGATCTGATTCCAGTCATTCGTCAGTTGTTGGAGGAGCAATCGCCGTGTCTGAATTAACCCTTCAATTGCCTGATGAAGAGAGCATGGTGGCATTTGGCCGGAACATCGCCGAAGTCACCGCCGGTGTCGGGGTGATCTTTCTCGAAGGCGATCTGGGCGCCGGCAAGACCACGCTGTCGCGAGGCATCATTCGCGGCCTGGGGCACACCGGCGCGGTCAAGAGCCCGACGTTTACTCTGGTCGAGCCGTACGAATTCGCTGAAGTTCGTGCCTACCATTTTGATCTGTATCGCCTGGTCGACCCGGAAGAGCTCGAATTCCTGGGGATTCGCGACTATTTCGAAGGCGATGCGCTCTGCCTGATCGAGTGGCCCGACAAGGGTGCAGGCTTTTTGCCAAAGCCCGACCTGACCATTACCATTAGCCCGCATGGCGGCGGACGTTCGCTGCATCTGTTGTCCCAGGGATCGCGCGGCGATGCCTGGTGTGCCGCATTGGCATTGGAGTTCAAATAGAGAATGGGGTTTGGTATGCGCATTCGCGCGTTGCTTGCAGTCGCAGGATTGTTGCTTGCGGCACTGACCGTCGACGCCGTGGCGGCGACACAGGTCAAGAGTGTTCGACTGTGGCGAGCCCCGGATAACACGCGATTGGTCTTCGACCTGTCTGGCGCGGTCCAGCACAGCGTCTTCACGCTGACGGCGCCCGATCGCCTGGTGATCGACATCAATGGCGCGACCCTGGCCAGTCCGCTGAACGTACCGACGGCCAATACGCCGATCACCAGCGTGCGTGCGGCTCAGCGCACGCCGACCGACCTGCGGGTGGTGGTCGACCTGAAGAAGCCGGTCACCCCCAAGAGCTTCACCCTGGCACCGAATGCGCAATACGGCAACCGCCTGGTGGTCGACCTGTTCGACAACCCGGCCGACGCCGCGCCGACACCGACGCCGGCCTCCAACCCGGCGCCAAGCGTGGCGACCCTGCCGGCCGTTCCGGTGACACCGGCGGAACCTGCGATCAAGCTGCCGCCGGCACCGGCCGGCAAGCGCGATATCATCGTGGTGATCGACGCCGGCCACGGCGGCGAAGACCCGGGTGCCTCCGGTTCCCGTGGCCAGCACGAGAAAGACGTGGTGCTGTCGATCGCTCGTGAACTGCAGCGCCAGGTCAATGGCCAGAAGGGCTATCGCGCCGAACTGACCCGTACCGGCGACTATTTCATTCCCCTGCGCGGGCGTACCGAGATCGCCCGCAAGAAAGGCGCCGACCTGTTCGTCTCGATCCACGCCGACGCCGCGCCGTCGGCGGCTGCGTTCGGTGCTTCGGTGTTCGCCCTGTCCGATCGCGGCGCGACCTCCGAGACCGCGCGTTGGCTGGCCGACAGCGAGAACCGCTCCGACCTGATCGGCGGTGCCGGCAATGTCAGCCTCGACGACAAGGACAAGATGCTCGCCGGTGTGCTGCTCGACCTGTCGATGACCGCGTCGATGACGTCCAGTCTGAACGTCGGGCAGAAGGTCCTGAACAACATCGGCCGGGTCACCCCGCTGCACAAGCAGCGTGTCGAGCAGGCCGGTTTCATGGTGCTCAAGTCGCCGGATATTCCATCGATCCTGGTGGAAACCGGCTTCATCTCCAACTCCAACGAGGCCTCCAAGCTGGCGTCGACCAGTCACCAGCAGGCGTTGGCGCGGTCCATCAGCAGTGGTATTCGCCAGTTCTTCCAGCAGAACCCGCCGCCGGGCACGTATATCGCCTGGTTGCGTGATTCCGGCAAGATCGCCCAGGGGCCGCGGGATCATCGCGTCGCACCGGGTGAGACACTGGCGATGATCGCCGTGCGCTACCAGGTGTCGGTGGCGACCCTGCGCAGCGTCAACAACCTTGCCAGTGATGAGCTCAAGGTCGGCCAGACCCTGACGATTCCCGGCACTGAACTGGCGGCCAAGCAATGAGTGAGTCGGCCTTGAAGGAACGCGCCCGTATCGAGCTGCTCAGCCCGCGCCTGGCCAACCAGATCGCCGCGGGCGAGGTGGTCGAGCGCCCGGCTTCGGTGATCAAGGAACTGTTGGAAAACAGCCTCGACTCCGGCGCCAAGCGTATCGACGTGGATGTCGAACAGGCCGGGGTCAAGCTCTTGCGGGTGCGTGACGATGGCAGCGGCATTTCCGCCGATGAGCTGCCCCTGGCCCTGGCGCGGCACGCCACCAGCAAGATTCGCAACCTGGAAGACCTCGAGCAGGTGATGAGCCTGGGGTTCCGTGGCGAGGCCCTGGCGTCCATCAGTTCCGTGGCGCGCCTGACCCTGACCTCGCGGACCCGCGACGCCGATCAGGCCTGGCAGGTGGAAACCGAAGGGCGGGAGATGGAGGCGCGGGTCCAGCCAGCGGCCCATCCGGTCGGTACCTCGGTGGAAGTACGCGACCTGTTCTTCAATACGCCGGCCCGCCGCAAGTTCCTCAAGGCCGAGAAGACCGAATTCGATCATCTGCAGGAAGTGATCAAGCGCCTGGCGCTGGCCCGCTTCGACGTGGCCTTTCACCTGCGCCACAACGGCAAGGGCATTCTGGCCCTGCACGAAGCCCATGACGACGCCGCCCGCGCCCGGCGCGTGGCGGCGGTCTGTGGTCCAGGCTTCCTCGAACAGGCGCTGCCGATCGACGTCGAGCGCAACGGTCTGCACCTGTGGGGCTGGGTCGGTTTGCCGACCTTCTCCCGTAGCCAGGCCGACCTGCAGTACTTTTATGTCAATGGCCGGGCGGTGCGCGACAAGTTGGTGGCCCACGCGGTGCGCCAGGCCTATCGTGACGTGCTGTTCAACGGGCGGCACCCGACTTTCGTGCTGTTCCTCGAGGTCGACCCCGCGGCGGTGGACGTCAACGTGCATCCGACCAAGCACGAAGTGCGCTTCCGTGACGGGCGCATGGTTCACGACTTCCTCTACGGTACCCTGCACCGCGCCCTGGGCGACGTGCGCCCGGAAGACCAGTTGGCCGCGCCTGCGGCGGTCGCCGGCATCGTCCGCCCCACGGGCCTGGAGGCCGGCGAATTCGGCCCCCAGGGCGAGATGCGCTTGTCGGCCAACCTGCTTGAGCAACCTCGGGCGCAGCCCTTTTCGCCTTCCACGGCGCCTGCCGGTTCGGGGTCGGGAGCCGGCTACCAGTATCAGTACCGTCCGCAGTCGACGCAGATGCCGCCGGCGGCGGAGACGCAGAGCGTCTATCGCGAGTTTTACGCACCGTTGCCCGGTTCGGATGCGCCAGCCCAGGCCCTGCCTGAGGGGCAGGGGGACGTTCCGCCGCTGGGTTACGCGCTGGCGCAGCTCAAGGGGATCTACATTCTTTCGGAGAACGCCCAGGGCCTGGTGCTGGTGGATATGCATGCCGCCCACGAGCGCATCATGTACGAACGGCTGAAAATCGCCATGGCCAGCGAAGGTTTGAGCGGCCAGCCGTTGCTGGTGCCCGAGTCCCTGGCGCTCAGTCAGCGCGAGGCCGATTGCGCCGAAGAACACGCGGCCTGGTTCCAGCGCCTGGGCTTCGAGTTGCAACGCCTGGGCCCGGAAAGCCTGGCCATCCGGCAGATCCCAGCCCTGCTCAAGCAGGCCGAGGCGAACCGGCTGGTGCAGGACGTGCTGGCGGACCTGATGGAGTACGGCACCAGTGACCGGATCCAGGCGCACCTGAACGAACTGCTCGGCACCATGGCCTGTCACGGCGCCGTACGGGCCAACCGGCGGCTGGCGCTGGCGGAAATGAACGCGCTGCTGCGGGACATGGAAAATACCGAGCGCAGCGGCCAATGCAACCATGGTCGTCCGACCTGGACTCAACTGGGTCTCGATGACCTGGACAAACTTTTCCTGCGCGGACGCTGATGACAGCTTCAAACCCCTTCCCGCCGGCGATCTTCCTGATGGGGCCGACGGCGGCCGGCAAGACCGACCTGGCCATCGAACTGACCAGGGTGTTGCCTTGTGAACTGATCAGTGTCGATTCCGCCCTGGTTTACCGGGACATGGACATCGGCACCGCCAAGCCGTCGAAGGCGCTGCTGGCCCAGTTCCCCCATCGCCTGATCGACATTCTCGACCCGGCCCAGAGCTATTCCGCCGCCGAGTTCCGCCAGGATGCCCTGGCGGCCATGGCCGATATCACCGCGCGGGGCAAAATTCCCCTGCTGGTCGGTGGTACAATGCTCTACTACAAGGCTTTGCTCGAGGGCCTGGCCGACATGCCGGCGGCCGACCCAAAGGTTCGCGCCGAGATCGAGCAGGAGGCTGCGCGCCTTGGCTGGCAGGCCCTGCACGATCAGTTGGCAATCGTCGATCCGGAGTCGGCGGCACGGATTCACCCCAACGACCCGCAACGCCTGAGTCGGGCGCTGGAGGTCTATCGGGTCAGCGGCTTGAGCATGACGGCCCATCGGCAGCGACAATCTGCGCAAAGTACTGACGCAGCCGCTTCGGGACGCCCGCAATTACCCTATACTGTCGCCAATCTGGCCATCGCTCCAGCGAATCGCCAGGTGTTGCATGAGCGGATTGCACAAAGATTCACACAAATGTTGGAACAGGGATTCGTTGACGAGGTCGTAGCCCTGCGTAAGAGAAGTGACCTGCATGTCGGGTTGCCGTCTATACGTGCTGTAGGCTACAGACAAGTCTGGGATTACCTGGATGGCAAGCTGACGGCGGCTGAAATGCGCGAGCGCGGTATCATCGCCACGCGCCAGTTGGCCAAGCGTCAGTTTACCTGGTTGCGCAGCTGGGCGGACCTGCACTGGCTGGACAGCCTGGATTGCGACAATCTGCCACGCGCCTTGAAATACCTCGGGACGATCTCCATATTGAGCTGAGTCCCTGCAAATGCCGTCTATCCTTGGGGGGTGACGGCACAAGTCACTGTTTGCTCATTTTTATTATCGATCCTTAAAGGAGTGCGGCACATGTCAAAAGGGCATTCGCTACAAGACCCTTACTTGAACCTCTTGCGTAAAGAGAAAGTCTCGGTTTCCATCTATCTGGTCAACGGGATCAAACTGCAGGGCTCGATCGAATCCTTCGACCAGTTCGTGATTCTGCTGAAGAACACCGTCAGCCAGATGGTCTACAAGCACGCTATCTCGACAGTGGTGCCGAGTCGTCCAATTCGCCTGCCTAGCGCAAGCGATTCCGAACATGGCGACGCTGAGCCAGGTAACGCCTGATAGGAGTCTCCTTTGTTCTTTGAGCGCCACGGTGGTGGTGAGCGGACCATTCTCGTTCACTTGGAAGGTCAGGACCCTGAGGCGCGCGAAGATCCGCAGGAGTTTCAGGAGTTGGCATCATCGGCTGGCGCCGAGACCGTCGCGCTGTTCAGCGTGCCGCGTCATCGGCCAACCGCCAAATATCTGATTGGCACTGGCAAGGTCGAGGAGCTTCGCGACCTGGTCAAGGCCGAGCAGATCGATATCGTGATATTCAATCACGTCCTCACGCCCAGTCAGGAACGCAACCTCGAACGTGCTTTCGAGTGTCGCGTGCTGGATCGCACGGGCCTGATTCTCGATATTTTCGCCCAGCGCGCACGTACCCATGAAGGCAAGCTCCAGGTCGAACTGGCCCAGCTTGAGCACATGAGCACGCGGCTGGTGCGCGGCTGGACCCACCTTGAGCGGCAGAAGGGCGGGATCGGCCTGCGTGGCCCTGGTGAAACCCAGCTGGAAACCGACCGGCGTCTGTTGCGCGTGCGCCTGCGGCAGATCAAGGGTCGTCTGGAAAAGGTGCGCAGCCAGCGCGAGCAGTCCCGTCGGGGGCGCAAGCGCGCCGACATCCCGACCGTATCGCTGGTCGGCTACACCAACGCCGGCAAATCCACGCTGTTCAACGCGGTCACCGCCTCCGAGGTGTATGCCGCCGACCAGTTGTTCGCCACTCTCGACCCGACCCTGCGCCGTCTCGACCTGGATGACCTGGGCCCCATCGTCCTGGCCGATACCGTGGGTTTCATCCGGCATCTGCCACATAACCTGGTCGAGGCATTTCGCGCTACGCTCGAGGAATCGAGCAACTCCGACCTGCTGCTGCACGTGATCGATGCCGCCGAGCCGGACCGGATGCTGCAGATCGAGCAGGTGATGGTGGTGCTGGGCGAGATCGGTGCCCAGGACTTGCCGATCCTCGAGGTCTATAACAAACTCGATCTGCTCGAGGGCGTCGAGCCGCAGATCCAGCGTGGCGAGGATGGCAAGCCGCAGCGGGTCTGGCTTTCGGCCCGCGACGGGGTGGGGCTGGAGCTGCTCGAGCAGGCGATTGCCGAGCTGTTGGGCAACGATTTGTTCGTCGGCACCTTGCGCTTGCCACAGCGTTTTGCTCGACTGCGTGCACAGTTCTTCGAGTTGGGGGCGGTTCAGAAGGAAGAACACGACGAAGAAGGTGCCTGTCTCCTGTCGATTCGCCTGCCCATGGCCGAGCTCAATCGGGTGGTCTCGCGCGAAGGCATGAAGCCGCCTGAGTTCATCGAACAACACACTTTGCAATAAAAGCCTGACAAAGCGGTTGTGCCGCTGTCGCAGGCATTCTGTAGCATTGGTCGGCGCGCCGTGGGTGCGTCTTTGCTTTATCAGATGGAGAGCGCTATGGCTTGGAATGAGCCGGGTGGCAACTCGAACAATCAGGATCCCTGGGGTGGCAAGCGTCGTAACAACGGCGATCGCAAGGGGCCACCGGATCTCGACGAGGCCTTCCGCAAGCTGCAGGAAAGCCTGAATGGGTTGTTCGGTGGCGGAAAGAAACGCAGTGACGACGGTGGTGGATCGGGCGGCAATGGCGGCGGTTTCGGTCTGCTGGGCATCGGTCTCGTCGTGCTGGCGGCTGTCTGGCTGTACAGCGCCGTGTATGTCGTGGACGAACAGGAGCAGGCCGTGGTGCTGCGCTTCGGCAAGTACTACGAGACGGTCGGCCCGGGCCTGAACATCTATTTCCCGCCGATCGACAAGAAGTACATGGAAAACGTCACGCGTGAGCGTGCCTACACCAAGCAGGGGCAGATGCTGACCGAGGACGAGAACATCGTCGAGGTGCCGCTGACCGTGCAGTACAAGATCACCAACCTGCAGGACTTCGTGCTGAACGTCGACCAGCCGGAAATCAGCCTGCAGCAGGCGACCGACAGCGCCCTGCGCCATGTGGTGGGTTCCACCGCCATGGACCAGGTGCTGACCGAGGGTCGCGAGCAGATGGCCAGCGAGATCAAGGAGCGCCTGCAGCGTTTCCTCGATACCTATCGCACCGGCATCACCGTGACCCAGGTCAACGTGCAGAGCGCCGCGGCGCCGCGTGAGGTCCAGGAAGCCTTCGATGACGTGATCCGTGCCCGTGAAGACGAGCAGCGCTCGCGCAACCAGGCCGAAGGCTACGCCAATGGCGTGGTGCCGGAAGCCCGTGGTCAGGCCCAGCGCATCATCGAGGATGCCAACGGCTACCGCGATGAGGTGATCTCCCGCGCCAAGGGTGAGGCCGACCGCTTCACCAAGCTGGTCGCCGAGTACCGCAAGGCGCCGGAAGTCACCCGCCAGCGCCTGTACCTGGACACCATGCAGGAAGTCTTCAGCAATACCAGCAAGGTGCTCGTGACCGGCAACAAGAACGGCCAGAACAACCTGCTTTACCTGCCGTTGGACAAGATGATCCAGAACAGCCCGGCCAGCAGCTCGCCGGTCACCGGTTCGGCCGCTGCCAGCAGCAACACGGACACCGTGCCGCATATTACTGACCTGCCGCAAACGCGCACGAGGGAGAGCCGCTGATGAGCAATAAATCGCTGATCGCCCTGATTGTCGGTGTCATTGTGGTACTGGCTGGCTGGAACTGTTTCTACATCGTGCTGCAGACCGAACGTGCCGTGCTGCTGCAGTTCGGTCGCGTGGTGCAGACGGATGTCCAGCCCGGTCTTCATGTGAAGGTTCCCTATGTCAACCAGGTGCGCAAGTTCGACGCCCGCCTGATGACCCTGGATGCCCCGACCCAGCGTTTCCTGACGCTGGAGAAGAAGGCCGTGATGGTCGATGCCTACGCCAAGTGGCGGGTCAAGGATGCCGAGCGCTTCTATACCGCGACTTCCGGCCTCAAGCAGATCGCCGACGAGCGTCTGTCGCGCCGCCTGGAGTCCGGGCTGCGTGACCAGTTCGGCAAGCGCACCCTGCACGAGGTGGTCTCCGGCGAGCGTGACGCGCTGATGGCTGACATCACCGCTTCGCTGAACAAGATGGCCGAGAAGGAGCTGGGTATCGAGGTGATCGATGTCCGGGTCAAGGCGATCGACCTGCCGAAGGAGGTGAACCGCAGCGTATTCGAACGCATGAGCACCGAGCGTGAGCGTGAGGCTCGTGAGCATCGCGCCAAGGGTAACGAGTTGGCCGAGGGCATTCGTGCCGATGCCGATCGCCAGCGGCGGGTGTTGTTGGCCGAGGCCTATCGTCAGTCCGAGGAGACTCGCGGTGACGGTGATGCCCAGGCCGCCGCCATCTATTCCAAGGCCTACGGCCAGGACCAGGAGTTCTATGCGTTCTATCGCAGCCTGCGTGCCTACCGCGAGAGCTTTGCAAACAAGAGTGACGTGATGGTGCTGGATCCGAGCAGCGACTTTTTCCACTATCTGGAAAAAGCCAAGCCCTGATCCGTCGCGCATCTACACACCCGCTGGGCGGCTAAAATGCCTGGCGGGGTGATCCTTTCGGAAAACGGGTGTATGATGCGGCAGCCGGGAAATTCCCGGCTTTTTTGCGTCTGCATGTTTGATTAACGGCAGATGGTTGGAAAACGGGTTGATCGACCCGACAGGTTTTTCGAGGAAAGTGGTAGACGAAGCCGGTTTCGGCTGTTTCGTCGCGCCCCGCTTGCGCGCGCGTTAACCATTTTCTGCTTCACTCAAGGCTCGCCTGTGGGCTGGCCGCCCGGATCATGGGGGAAAGGCGTAATGGCAACGGTAGACCGCTGGCTCTTGCCAGATGGCATCGAAGAAGTACTGCCACCTGAAGCGGCGCGAATTGAAGTGGCGCGTCGCCAGGTGTTGGATCTGTTCCAGAGCTGGGGCTATGAGTTCGTTGTCACCCCGCATATCGAGTACCTGGAGTCCCTGCTGACCGGGGCCGGCCAGGATCTGGACCTGCGTACCTTCAAGGTGGTCGACCCGCAGTCCGGGCGGCAGATGGGTTTTCGTGCCGACATCACGCCGCAGGTGGCGCGTATCGACGCCCATACCCTGCGCCGTGCCGGCCCGAGCCGCCTGTGCTACGCCGGCAGCGTGCTGCACGCGCAGCCTCGGGCCCTGTCGACCTCGCGCAGTCCGATCCAGTTGGGCGCCGAGCTGTACGGCGACGCCAGCCCGAGCAGCGACGTCGAGGTCATCAGCCTGATGCTGGCGATGCTGCAACTGGCCGATGTGCCCGATGTGCACATGGATCTTGGGCATGTCGGTATCTACCGTGGCCTGGCCCGTGCGGCCGGCCTGTCCGGTGAAGTCGAGCAGCAGTTGTTCGATGCCCTGCAGCGCAAGGCCATCGACGAGGTGATCGATCTCACCGACGGCCTGCAGCCGGACCTGGCGGCGATGCTGCGCTCGCTGGTCGAGCTGTGTGGCGGTCGCGAAGTGCTGGCGGCGGCGCGGGTACGCCTGGCCGGGGCCCCGGCTCCGGTCATTGCGGCGCTGGATGACCTGCTGGCGATCGCCGAGCGTCTGTCCGTGCGTTTCCCCGATTTGCCGCTGTACTTCGATCTGGGCGAATTGCGTGGCTACCACTACCACACCGGCGTGGTGTTCGCCGTGTTCGTGCCGGGTGTCGGGCAAGCCATCGCCCAGGGCGGTCGTTACGACGATATCGGTGCCGACTTCGGTCGTGCCCGCCCGGCAACCGGCTTTTCCACCGATTTGAAAACCCTGGTGACCCTGGGGCGTGCTGAGGTCGAGCTACCGTCCGGCGGTATCTGGATGCCTGACAGCGCGGATGCGGCTCTCTGGCAGACGGTCAGCCAATTGCGCGGCGAGGGTCAGCGTGTCGTTCAGGCATTGCCTGGACAACCTTTGGCCGCCGCCCGCGAAGCGGACTGCGACCGGCAATTGATGCTGCAGAACGGGCTTTGGCAAGTGTTGCCGCTGGTTTCTTGAGTTTTCCCGCCGGCGGCTGCCGGCACCAAGTTTGCGCGAATGAGGACAAGTGTTATGGGTAAGAATGTCGTAGTCCTGGGCACCCAGTGGGGTGATGAGGGCAAAGGCAAGATCGTCGATCTGCTGACCGAACATGCTGCCGCCGTAGTGCGCTACCAGGGTGGCCACAACGCGGGTCACACCCTGGTGATCGACGGCGAGAAAACCGTCTTGCACCTGATCCCGTCTGGCGTGCTGCGCGAAGGCGTGCAGTGCCTGATCGGCAATGGCGTGGTGGTTGCACCGGACGCCCTGCTGCGTGAAATCACCAAGCTGGAAGAAAAAGGCGTACCGGTGCGCGAGCGCCTGCGTATCAGTCCGTCCTGCCCGCTGATCCTGTCCTACCACGTGGCCCTGGACCAGGCGCGCGAGAAAGCCCGCGGCGAGCAGAAGATCGGCACCACCGGGCGTGGTATCGGCCCGGCGTACGAAGACAAGGTTGCCCGTCGCGGCCTGCGTATCGGCGATCTGTTCCATCGCGAGCGTTTCGCCGCGAAGCTGGGCGAGTTGCTCGACTATCACAACTTTGTGCTGGTCAATTACTACAAAGAGCCGGCCATCGACTTCCAGAAAACCCTGGACGAGTGCATGGAGTACGCCGAGCAGCTCAAGCCGATGATGCTCGACGTCACCGCCGAACTGCACAGCCTGCGTCGCGATGGCAAGGACATCATGTTCGAAGGCGCCCAGGGTTCGCTGCTGGACATCGACCACGGCACCTACCCGTATGTCACCAGTTCCAACACCACCGCTGGCGGTATCGCCACCGGTTCCGGCGTTGGTCCGATGTACCTGGACTACATCCTGGGTATCACCAAGGCCTACACCACTCGTGTCGGTTCCGGTCCGTTCCCGACCGAGCTGTTCGATGACGTCGGTGCCTTCCTGGCCAAGCGTGGTCATGAATTTGGCGCCACCACCGGCCGTGCCCGTCGTTGCGGCTGGTTCGATGCCGTCATCCTGCGTCGCGCCATCGACGTCAACAGCATCTCGGGCCTTTGCCTGACCAAGCTGGACGTCTTGGACGGCCTGGAGACCATCAATATCTGCGTGGGCTACAAGAACGAGAACGGTGCCGTCATCGACGCGCCGACCGATGCTGACAGCTACATCGGCCTGGAACCGGTCTACGAGCAGATGCCGGGCTGGAGCGAGTCGACCCTGGGCGCCAAGACCCTGGAAGAGCTGCCGGCGGCGGCCCGTGCCTATATCAAACGTATCGAAGAGCTGGTCGGCGCACCGATCGACATTATTTCGACGGGGCCGGACCGCAACGAAACCATCGTCCTGCGTCATCCATTCGCCTGATAAGTCGTTGATGTAAATCAAAAAGGGTCCCTTCTGGGGCCCTTTGTCGTTTCTGTCTGTTGTGCGGCACGACCCTTGCTGGGATTATCTTCTAAAAAAGTGTGCCATCACATTAATGGCGCCAACGTGGAGGAGTCTTCGGTGTCGGCCATTCTCTCGCTGTTACAGAGTCGTTTGCTGCGGCCTGTGTTCATTACCCTGGGTATCGCCCTTTTGGTGCAGGTGCTCGTGGCGGTTGCCCTGACCCGAAGCACGGTCACCGCACTCGAGGCCGATCTTGGTAGTCGTCTGGGTGTTGACAGTCAGAAGCTCTCCGGTGAACTGGAGCAGGCTGGCAAGGAAGTGACGTCGAGCCTTGATAGTCTTTCTGCCAGTACCCGCCAGCGGTTGACGGCTGGCCTGTCCGCGCGCTTGAAGGATGAGCAGGGGCAGTTGCGGGCAACTTTGGAAAAGGACCTCAAGGATTCGGCCAACGATATGGCGCAGTTGCTCGCGTCGGTCGCTCCGCGGGCCATGTGGGACAATGATGTGCCCACTCTCTCCGAATTCGCCCGGCGCGCCCAGCGCAATCCCAACGTGCTGTTCGTGGTGTACGACGATGCCAATGGCGAGCATCTGACCCGTTATCTGAATCGGGAGAACCCGATCAACAAGGCGCTGCTGGAGAAGGGGCAGGGCGAGCGGGCGATGGACAAGCTGCTCAATGCGGCGAGGAACGACCCTTCGGTCTACTACCTCGAGGCCTCGATCAGCCCCAATGGCGTGGAAATCGGCAAGGTGTTGATGGGGGTGTCGACCGCTTCGGTCGATATCGACCTCAAGGCGTTGGACCAGCGCTTCTCGGCCCTGATCGCCAGCAGCGACCAGTTGGTGGGTGACAGCCTCAAGGGGGCCGCCGCCGACAGCTCGACGGCGATGCGGGCGCGCCTGCAGTCGGCGCAGTCGACGGCTACGCAGATGCAGGCCAATACCGCCGGCGCGGTCCAGGAGGCGGCGCAGACCTTGCGTTGGCGGATCGGTCTGGGCCTGGCGCTGGTCGGCCTGGGTGTATTGTTACTGCTGGCCGTGGTGCTGGGGCGCAGGGTGGTCAGCAAGCTGCATCTGCTGATCGCCGCACTCAATGACCTGGCGGCGGGTGAGGGTGATCTGACCAAGCGTGTGCAATTGGACAGCAATGACGAGATCGGCCACATGGCTTCGGCGGTCAATCGCTTCGTCGACAAGCTGCAGCCGATCGTTCGCGAGGCGGGAGATGTAGCCCAGCGCACCGGCGTCGAGATCGGGGCGATGAGTTTGCGCAATGCCGGTGCCGACAAGGCCGCCGAGTTGCAGCGTGATGAGGTGGAGCAGAGCCTGCGGGCGCTGGAGCGCATGGCTGACGAGGCGCAGTCGGAAAGCCAGGCGATGCAGGCGGCGCTCCAGCAGGTGGTCGATATCCGCCAGGCCACCGACGAGAACACCCGGACTTCGGCCCAGGTCGGTGGTTTGATCGAAGCCTTGGCAGTGCAGGTCGACACCGGTTCCAAGGTGATCGAGCGGCTGGCCCAGCAAAGCGAACAGATCGAGGTGGTGCTGACGGTGATCCACGGTATCGCCGAGCAGACTAACCTGTTGGCCTTGAACGCGGCCATCGAGGCGGCTCGTGCTGGCGAGACCGGGCGCGGCTTTGCGGTGGTGGCCGACGAGGTGCGGGCGCTGGCAAGCAAGACCCAGAGCTCCACGGGGGATATCCAGGCACATATCGGCGCCCTTCAGCAAGGTGCGCGTGAGGCGGTGGCGGCTATTGGTCAGGCCGGACGCCAGGCCAACGAGGGGCTGGCGGTGCTGCGCAATAGCGCCAAGCTGCAGCAGACGGTGCAGGCTGCAGTCGAGCAGGTACATGCGGCTATCGGCCTGGCGACCCAGGCCGCCGCGCAGCAGGCGGAGGGCGCGCATGCCGTGCGTGGAAGGGTCGAGGTGATTCATGCCCAGGCCGAGCGTGCGGCGCAGGCGGTGGTGGAGACCACGGCCAGTGGCAAGGTGCTCGATAGTCTGGCGGCGCAACTCAAGGCGAGCCTGGGGCAGTTTCGGGCCTGATGAGCCTCTTTCGGTCGCCTTGCGCGGCGACCTTGTGGGGGGCCGGCTTGCTGGCGATAGCGGTGCATCAGCCAACGAGGATGGCGACTGACTGATCGCAATCGCCAGCAAGCCGGCTCCCACGGAGGAGGGCTGTCCTTCAGGGGGCATCAATCCGCCCGCGGGGCGGTCCAGAGGGGGCGGTTTGGGAAATTCTGTCGGGCCGGAAACGCAAAAACCCGCTTTCGCGGGTTTTTGGAGAACTCCAGAATTTCTGAAGTTTGAAATTGGTGCCCAGGAGAAGACTCGA
>NZ_AQOH01000022.1 GCF_000364705.1 Pseudomonas fuscovaginae SE-1
CAGCCGAGCGCGGCGGTGCGGCGTCCCGACAAGCCCGCTCGCCACAAAGTGGTACGGCGCCCCGACGCGGGCTTGTCGGGGTGTCAGCCACCGCGAACAAAGCGCCTCGATGTTCCTGCCAAAAAAAACGCCGCGGGCCCAGGGCCGGCGGCGTTCTTCCTTCTATTACCGCAACCGCTTACACGGTATGCAGGTACCAGTTGTACTCGAGGTCGGAGATGGAGTGTTCGAACTCCTCCAGCTCACTTTCCTTGCAGGCGACGAAGATATCGATGTACTTCGGATCGATGTACCTGGCCATGATCTCGCTGTCGTCCAGCTCGCGCAGGGCATCACGCAGGTTGTTCGGCAGGCTCTGCTCGTTCTGCTCGTAGCTGTTGCCCTCGGTCGGTGCCGGTGGCTCGACCTTGTTGGTCAGGCCATGGTGCACGCCGGCCAGGACCGAGGCCATCAGCAGATACGGGTTGGCGTCGGCGCCGGCCACGCGGTGTTCCAGGCGTACGGCGTCCGGCGAGCCGGTCGGTACGCGCAAGGCCACGGTGCGGTTGTCCAGGCCCCAGCTCGGCGAGTTCGGTACGTAGAACTGCGCGCCGAAACGGCGGTAGGAGTTGACGTTGGGGCAGAGGAAGGCCATCTGCGCGGGCAGGGTCTCGAGCACACCGCCGATCGCGTGACGCAGCGCGGCGTTCTGCTCGGGATCCTCGCTGGCAAAGATGTTCTTGCCGTCTTTGTCGAGCACCGAGATATGGACATGCAGGCCATTGCCTGCCTGGCCCGGGTAGGGCTTGGCCATGAAGGTGGTGTCCATCTCATGGTCGTAGGCGATGTTCTTGATCAGGCGCTTGAGCAGCACCGCGTAGTCACAGGCCTTGATCGGGTCGGCCACGTGGTGCAGGTTCACCTCGAACTGCGCCGGGGCACTTTCCTTGACGATGGCGTCGGCCGGAATCCCTTGCTCCTTGGCACCTTCGAGGATGTCCTGGAGGCAGTCGACGTATTCGTCGAGATCGTCGATCAGGTAGACCTGTGTCGAGTGCGGGCGTTTGCCGGAGATCGGCGAGCGGGGCGGTTGCGGGCGGCCATTCACGTTCTCCTGATCGATCAGGTAGAACTCGAGTTCGAAGGCGGCGCAGATGGTCAGACCGAGGTCGTCAAACTTGCTTACAACTTGGCGGAGCACTTCACGGGGGTCGGCGAAGAAAGGTTCGCCTTCCAGTTCGTGCATGGTCATCAACAGTTGCGCGGTGGGGCGTTTTTGCCAGGGTTCGTTGCTCAGGGTGCCGGGGATCGGATAACAGATCCGGTCGGCGTCGCCGATGTCCAGGCCCAGGCCGGTGCTTTCCACCGTCGAGCCGTTGATGTCCAGGGCAAAAAGGGAGGCCGGCAGGTTGATGCCTTTCTCGTAAACCTTGTGGAGGCTGGTGCGTTCGATGCGCTTGCCTCGCACCACACCATTCATATCCGCAATCAGAAGGTCGACGTAGAGAACCTCAGGATGTTCCTTAAGGAACACGTTCGCTTCGTTAAGCTGAACGGCACGCGGGGGTACCGACATGATGCAACACCTTTGTTGTTAAAAATATCAATCATTGATCTTTTCTGGTTTCAGTCAACCCGAACGGCATGCCGAAGTCAAGCGAGGCAATTTCTGCCCTGAAAAAGCGCTCGAGTGGCTTTTTTGGGGCATTTTGGGGCGGTTTTTTCCCCGAGAACCGCTTGGGTACCGCAGGCTTGAGCGGGCCGTGTTGTATTTTTTACGGGGGTGTTGTGTAAAAAAATGAACAAGGCTAAGCTCGATTAAAACCCATAACAGCAATAATACCGGGGTGCTTCATGTCTCGCCTGCCGTTGATCGGCGTCACCGCCTGCTCTAAACAGGTCGGTTTGCATGGTTATCACATCAGTGGTGACAAGTATGTCCGCGCAGTCGCAAGTGCTGCCAAGGGCTTGCCGCTGATCATTCCATCCCTGGCGGAACTGTTCGAACCGTCCGATATTCTGGACAGCGTCGATGGCCTTCTTTTCACCGGCTCTCCCTCCAACGTCGAACCGCATTTGTACGGTGGCCCGGCCAGCGCGCCAGGCACTGCTCATGATTCCGCACGCGACCGCACCACCCTGCCGCTGATCCGTGCCGCCGTGGCGGCGGGTGTGCCGGTGCTGGGTATCTGCCGCGGCTTCCAGGAAATGAACGTGGCGTTTGGCGGCAGCCTGCACCAGAAGGTTCATGAAGTGGGAACCTTTATCGATCATCGTGAAGACGAGAGCCAGCCGCTGGAGGTCCAGTACGGTCCGGCGCATCCGATGCTTGTGGAGCCGGGTGGTGTCCTGGCAAGCCTGGGCCTGCCGGCGCAGTTCGCGGTCAACTCGATTCACGGCCAAGGTGTCGATCGTCTCGCCACGGGGCTGCGGATCGAGGCGCGGGCCCCGGATGGCCTGGTCGAGGCGGTCTCTGTAGCAGGCGGCAAGGCTTTTGCTTTAGGGGTGCAATGGCATCCGGAATGGCAGGTCCTGTCCAATCCGGTCTACCTCGCCATTTTCCAGGCTTTTGGCGAGGCCTGCCGAAAACGGGCAAAACAACGCGACACTGATGCTTTAACGAGCGCCTGACTTCTATTATGTAGCTCAGGAAACCCAGCCCAGAGGCACTTATGAGTAACAACCTCGACCAGCTCACCGATTGGTTGAAAGACCACAAGATCACAGAAGTCGAATGCATGATTGGCGACCTCACCGGCATCACCCGCGGCAAGATCTCGCCGACCAACAAGTTCATCGCCGAAAAGGGCATGCGTCTGCCCGAGAGTGTCCTGTTGCAGACCGTGACCGGCGACTACGTCGAAGACGACATCTATTACGAACTGCTGGACCCGGCCGACATCGACATGATCTGCCGCCCCGACGGCAACGCGGTGTACCTGGTGCCCTGGGCCATCGAGCCGACCGCGCAGGTGATCCACGACACCTACGACAAGCAGGGCAACCCGATCGAGCTGTCGCCGCGCAACGTGCTCAAGAAGGTCCTGAAACTCTATGCCGACCGTGGCTGGCAGCCGATCGTGGCGCCGGAAATGGAGTTCTACCTGACCAAGCGCAGCGACGACCCGGACTATCCGTTGCAGCCGCCGGTGGGCCGTTCCGGCCGTCCGGAGATCGGTCGCCAGTCATTCTCCATCGAGGCGGCCAACGAATTCGACCCGCTGTTCGAGGACGTCTACGACTGGTGCGAACTGCAGGAACTGGACCTCGACACGCTGATCCACGAGGATGGCACGGCGCAGATGGAAATCAACTTCCGTCACGGTGACGCCCTGTCCCTGGCCGACCAGATCCTGGTGTTCAAGCGCACCATGCGCGAAGCGGCGCTCAAGCACGACGTCGCCGCCACCTTCATGGCCAAGCCGATGACCGGCGAGCCGGGCAGTGCCATGCACCTGCACCAGAGCATCATCGACATCCAGACCGGCAAGAACATCTTCTCCAATGAGGACGGCACCAAGAGCGAGCTGTTCCTCAACCACATCGGTGGCTTGCAGCGGCTGATTCCCGAGCTGCTGCCGCTGTTCGCACCGAACGTCAACTCGTTCCGCCGCTTCCTGCCGGACACCTCGGCACCGGTGAACGTGGAGTGGGGCGAAGAGAACCGTACCGTCGGCCTGCGGGTGCCGGATGCCGGCCCGCAGAACCGCCGGGTGGAAAACCGCCTGCCGGGCGCAGACGCCAACCCCTACCTGGCGATCGCCGCCAGCCTGCTGTGCGGCTACATCGGCATGGTCGAAGGCATGACACCCAGCGCGCCAGTGGTCGGTCGTGGCTACGAGCGGCGCAACCTGCGCCTGCCGCTGACCATCGAGGACGCCCTGGAGCGCATGGAAAACAGCAAGACCATCGAGAAGTACCTGGGCAAGAAATTCATCACTGGCTACGTCGCGGTAAAGCGGGCCGAGCATGAAAACTTCAAGCGTGTCATCAGTTCGTGGGAGCGGGAATTCCTGCTCTTCGCCGTCTGATGCAGCGGGCGCGGCGGGCAACTGGCTGCGCCCTCACTGGAATCTAGGAGATCCGTATGACCAGCAACAACCCGCAAACCCGTGAGTGGCAAACCCTCAGCAGTGATCATCACCTGGCCCCCTTCAGCGACTTCAAGCAATTGAAGGAAAAGGGCCCGCGCATCATCACCAACGCCAAGGGCGTCTACCTCTGGGACAGCGAGGGCAACCAGATCCTCGACGGCATGGCCGGCCTGTGGTGCGTGGCGGTCGGGTATGGACGCGACGAGCTGGCTGACGCCGCCAGCCGGCAGATGCGCGAACTGCCCTACTACAACCTGTTCTTCCAGACCGCCCACCCGCCGGCGCTGGAGCTGGCCAAGGTGATCTCCGAGATTGCGCCCGAGGGCATGAACCATGTGTTCTTCACCGGCTCCGGCTCCGAAGGCAACGACACCATGCTGCGCATGGTTCGCCACTACTGGGCGATCAAGGGTCAGCCGCAGAAGAAAACCATCATCAGCCGCAAGAACGGCTACCACGGCTCCACCGTGGCCGGCGCCAGCCTCGGTGGCATGACCTACATGCACGAGCAGGGCGACCTGCCGATCCCGGGCATCGTCCATATCCCGCAGCCGTACTGGTTCGGTGAAGGCGGCGACATGAGCCCGGAAGCGTTCGGTATCTGGGCGGCCAACCAGTTGGAAGAGAAGATCCTCGAACTGGGCGTGGACAACGTCGGTGCGTTCATCGCCGAGCCGATCCAGGGTGCCGGTGGCGTGATCGTGCCGCCTGAAAGCTACTGGCCGCGGATCCGGGAGATCCTGGCCAAGTACGACATCCTGTTCGTCGCCGACGAGGTGATCTGCGGTTTCGGTCGCACCGGTGAGTGGTTCGGCAGCGATTTCTACGGCCTCAAGCCGCACATGATGACCATCGCCAAGGGCCTGACTTCCGGCTACATCCCCATGGGTGGCCTGATCGTGCGCGACGACGTGGTCGCGGTGCTCAACGAAGGCGGCGATTTCAACCACGGTTTCACCTACTCCGGGCATCCGGTGGCGGCGGCGGTGGCGCTGGAAAACATCCGCATTCTGCGCGACGAAAAGATCATCGAGCGGGCCAACGCCGAAACGGCACCCTATTTGCAGAAGCGACTGCGGGAACTGAACGATCATCCGCTGGTGGGTGAGGTTCGCGGTGTGGGTCTGCTGGGGGCCATCGAACTGGTCAAGGACAAGGCCACCCGGGCGCGCTATGAAGGCAAGGGCGTCGGCATGATCTGCCGGCAGTTCTGCTTCGACAACGGGCTGATCATGCGTGCCGTCGGCGACACCATGATCATTGCCCCGCCACTGGTGATCAGCAAGGCCGAGATCGACGAGTTGGTGACCAAGGCGCGTCAATGCCTGGACCTGACCCTGAGTGCGTTGCAGGGCTAGGTGCTAGGCTCTGAGCGGGAGCGGGTTGTCGGCGCTTTCGCCCGGAGTGATCAGAAAGGCGGGTCTTTCCTTGAAAGCCGGCCTTGGATCTTGCCAGACTACCCCACTGTTCCGAGTCGCCCGGAAATCGGCCGCCGAACAGCTGGTCAAAAAGAAAAATTTGGAGCATGACGCATGAAGGCATTAGGTTTGAAGAACGCTGGCAAGACTCTCCTGGCCCTGTCCCTGGCCGGAGCGATGGCCGGTGCCGCTCACGCGGACGATAAAGTGCTGCACGTTTACAACTGGTCCGACTACATCGCGCCGGACACCATCGCGAACTTCGAGAAGGAGTCCGGGATCAAGGTCGTCTACGACGTATTCGACAGCAACGAAACCCTGGAAGCCAAGCTGCTGGCCGGCAAGTCCGGCTACGACATCGTGGTGCCGTCCAACAACTTCCTGGCCAAGCAGATCAAGGCTGGCGTCTACCAGGAGCTGGACAAGTCCAAGCTGTCCAACTACGACAACCTGAACAAGTCGCTGCTCAAGGCGGTTTCGGTCAGCGACCCGGGCAACCAGCACGCCTTCCCGTACATGTGGGGCTCGATCGGCATCGGCTACAACCCGGAGAAGGTCAAGGCCGCGCTGGGCGTGGACAAGATCGACTCGTGGGACACCCTGCTCAAGCCGGAGAACATCGCCAAGCTCAAGAGCTGCGGCGTGAGCTTCCTCGACTCGCCGACCGAGATGATCCCGGTCGCGCTGCACTACCTGGGCCTGCCAACCGACAGCCAGAAGAAGGATGACATCAAGAAGGCCGAGGATCTGTTCCTGAAGATCCGTCCTTCGATCACCTACTTCCACTCGTCCAAGTACATCTCGGACCTGGCCAACGGCAACATCTGCGTGGCCGTCGGCTACTCGGGTGACATCCAGCAGGCCAAGTCCCGTGCCGCCGAAGCCGGTGACAAGGTGAAAGTCAGCTACGCCATTCCGAAGGAAGGTGCCGGCAGCTTCTACGACATGGTCGCCATTCCGAAGGACGCGGAAAACGTCGACGGTGCCTACAAGTTCATGAACTACCTGCTCAAGCCGGAAGTCATGGCGGCGATCACCGACAGCGTGCGTTTCCCGAACGGCAACGAGAAGGCCACGCCGCTGGTCGACAAGAGCATTACCAGCGACCCGGGTATCTACCCGCCAGCAGACGTGCAGGCCAAGCTCTACGCCATTGCCGACCTGCCTGCCGCTACCCAGCGTGAGCTGACCCGCAGCTGGACCAAGATCAAGTCGGGTAAATAATCCCGCCTGATGCAACACCGCTCCACCTGCTGGAACCGGGCTCTTCCGGGTACCGGTTCCAGCAGGACTGATATCAATCAAAGAAAACTTTTGCTGGATCGGCTTATCGAGGGTAAGTTGCGCGCCGGTTTTGTCATCGGGCGGTATATCGCCATATGGCCCGGGCAACTCAGGCCCAACTATTGAGAGGACCTCCGAGTGTCTATTTCTTTGTTTTGCAAGACTTTGCTGGTTGGCGCAGGCCTGACGCTGACTGTCAGTGCGTACGCTGCGCCGACTGTGCATATTTATAACTGGTCCGATTATATCGGCGAGAAAACCCTGGCCGATTTCGAGAAGGCCACCGGTATCAAACCGGTATATGACGTCTTCGATTCCAATGAAACCCTGGAAGGCAAGTTGCTGGCCGGACACACCGGGTATGACGTGGTGGTCCCGTCCAACCACTTCCTCGGCAAGCAGATCAAGGCCGGCGCCTTCCAGAAGCTCGACAAGTCGCTGCTGCCCAACTACGCCAACCTCGACCCGGTGCTGATGAAACGTCTGGAGAAGAACGACCCGGGCAACCAGTACGCGGTGCCGTACCTGTGGGGTACCAACGGTATCGGCTACAACGTCGAGAAGGTCAAGGCCGTGCTGGGCGTCGACAGGATCGACTCCTGGGCGATGCTGTTCGAGCCGGAAAACATCAAGAAGCTTTCCAGCTGTGGCGTGGCGTTCCTCGACTCCGCCGATGAAATGCTGCCGGCGGTGCTCAACTACATGGGCCTGAGCCCCAACAGCACCAACGAGAAGGACTACAAGGCGGCCGAGGAGAAACTGCTCAAGGTCCGTCCGTATGTCACCTATTTCAACTCGTCCAAGTACATCAGCGATCTGGCCAACGGCGAGATCTGCGTGGCGGCCGGCTTTTCCGGCGACGTGTTCCAGGCGAAGAAACGCGCCGAAGAGGCGAAGAAAGGCGTGGACATCGCCTACGTGATTCCCAAGGAAGGCGGCAACCTCTGGTTCGACATGCTGGCGATTCCCAAGGACGCCGGCAACGTCAAGGAGGCGCACGCTTTCATCAATTATCTGCTGCAACCTGAAGCGATCGCCCAGGTCAGCGATTATGTCGGCTATGCCAACCCGAACCCAAAGGCTGGCGAACTGATGGATCAGGCCGTGCGCACCGACGAAGCGGTTTACCCACCGCAAGCTGTTGTGGACAAGCTTTACGTCAACTCGGAACTACCCCCGAAAATCCAACGTGTGATGACCCGTAGCTGGACCCGGATCAAGTCGGGCAAGTAGTCCGCAAGGACTCGGGTCAAACCATTCAATGCCAGGCCGTCTGGGCCTCGCGGTAAATTTTGTTGGGAGTTTTGCAAATGGCTGTTGCCTCCGGCGCCTACAAGAAAGCCCTCGAGGGCGACCAATCACCCAAGCAGGTGTTGGTCAAGATCGACCGGGTCACGAAGAAGTTCGACGAGACGATCGCCGTGGACGATGTGTCCCTGGAAATCAAGAAGGGCGAGATCTTCGCCCTGCTCGGCGGCTCGGGTTCGGGTAAATCCACCTTGCTGCGCATGCTCGCGGGTTTTGAACGGCCGACCGAAGGCCGGATCTACCTCGATGGCGTGGACATCACCGACATGCCGCCCTACGAGCGGCCGATCAACATGATGTTCCAGTCCTACGCGCTGTTCCCGCACATGACCGTGGCGCAGAACATCGCCTTCGGCCTGCAGCAGGACAGGATCCCGAAGGCCGAGATCGATGCCCGCGTGGCCGAAATGCTCAAGCTGGTGCAGATGAGCCAGTACGCCAAGCGCAAGCCGCACCAGCTCTCCGGTGGTCAGCGCCAGCGGGTGGCCCTGGCCCGTTCCCTGGCCAAGCGTCCGAAGCTGTTGCTGCTCGACGAGCCCATGGGTGCTCTGGACAAGAAGCTGCGCTCGCAGATGCAGCTTGAGCTTGTCGAGATCATCGAGCGCGTCGGCGTGACCTGCGTCATGGTGACCCACGACCAGGAAGAGGCCATGACCATGGCTGAACGGATCGCCATCATGCACCTGGGCTGGATCGCCCAGATCGGCAGCCCGATCGACGTCTACGAGACCCCGACCAGCCGCCTGGTCTGCGAGTTCATCGGCAACGTCAACCTGTTCGAAGGCGAAGTGGTCGACGATGCCGAGAGCTACGCGCGCATCGCCAGCCCGGAGCTGGAGCGCGCCATCTACGTCGGCCACGGGGTGAGCACCTCGGTGCAGGACAAGCACGTGACCTACGCGATCCGCCCGGAGAAGCTGCTGGTCACCACCACCCAGCCGGAGTGCGAGCACAACTGGTCGCGCGGCAAGGTCCACGATATCGCCTACCTGGGCGGTCACTCGGTGTTCTACGTCGAATTGCCGAGCGGCAAGCTGGTTCAGTCCTTCGTCGCCAACGCTGAGCGCCAGGGCGCGCGGCCGACCTGGGGTGACGAGGTGTTCGTCTGGTGGGAAGACGACAGCGGCGTGGTACTGCGCTCATGAACATGCGAAAACTCAAGCGCCGCCTGCAACGAATAACCCCCTCTGGCCGTCATGTGGTCATCGGGATCCCGTTCATCTGGCTGTTCCTGTTCTTCATGCTGCCGTTCTTCATCGTCCTGAAGATCAGCTTCGCGGAAGCGGACGTGGCGATTCCGCCCTACACCGAGATCTACACCTTCGTCGAGCAGAAGCTGCAACTGGTGCTGAACCTTGGCAACTACTCGATGCTGGGGGACGACGAGCTGTACCTGGCGGCATACCTCGGTTCGTTGAAGATGGCGTTCATCAGCACACTGCTGTGCCTGCTGATCGGCTATCCGATGGCCTACGCTATCTCCAAGGCCCGCAAGGAAGTGCAGACCGTGCTGGTGCTGCTGATCATGATGCCGACCTGGACCGCGATCCTGATCCGCGTCTACGCCTGGATGGGCATCCTCAGCAACAACGGGCTGCTCAACGGTTTCCTGCTGTGGACCGGGCTGATCAGCGAACCGCTGCAGATCCTCAACACCAACCTGGCGGTGTACATCGGCGTGGTCTATTCGTACCTGCCGTTCATGATCCTGCCGCTCTACGCCAACCTGGTGAAGCACGATGCCAGCTTGCTGGAGGCCGCGTCCGATCTGGGTTCGAGCACCTTCAACAGCTTCTGGAAGATCACCGTGCCGCTGTCGAAGAACGGCATCATCGCCGGCTGCATGCTGGTGTTCATCCCGGTGGTCGGCGAGTTCGTGATCCCCGAGCTGCTCGGCGGTCCGGAAACCCTGATGATCGGCAAGGTGCTGTGGCAGGAGTTCTTCAACAACCGTGACTGGCCGGTGGCGTCCGCGCTCGCCGTGGTGATGCTGGCGATCCTGATCGTCCCGATCATCCTGTTCAACCGCAGTCAGGCCAAGGAAATGGAGGGCCGGGTATGAAGCGCTTCAGTTTCTCGAACCTGATGCTGGTGGTGGGTCTGCTGTTCATCT
>NZ_AQOH01000023.1 GCF_000364705.1 Pseudomonas fuscovaginae SE-1
TCAGGCCCTGCGCGCCCTGCCGCCACTGCCGCGCGAAGCGCTGGCCCGGTTGCTGGCGCTGCCGCCGCTGGCGCCGGGGTTCCGGCCGCCGATGCGCCTGGCCGATGGCCGGGTCGGCTACCCGCTGAGTGGCCGTGGCGAAGGCCTGAGCCAACGCGACAGCCTGGCGCGCAAGCTCTACCCGAACCTGAGCGTGGCCCAGGTGGAAACCCTGCATGACCTGGGAACCCTCAGGCCGCACGAGGCCCTGGCCAGGCTGCAAGCCCTGCAAAGCGAATACACCAGCCTGGAACAGGCCCTGCAGACCTGGCAACGTGAAGCGCAGAGCTACGCCCAGACCTTCGACAGGGGCCAGGCCGTGAGTGAGTTCACCCGCGGCTGGCGCCATGAGACGGGCACCCTCCTGCTGGGCAGCGACAGCCTGCCGCTGCTCAAGCTCAAGGGCAACCTGGGCCGCCTGCCCGCGCTCGCGGCCAACTTCGAGCACATTCGCGCACTGCGCCTGGAACACCTGAACCTGCAGGACTGGTCGACGCTGGATGAGCTGCTGGGCACCTTTGCCAAGGTCGAGATGCTCGAAGTGTCGAGCCAGTTGCTGCCGCACTTGTCAGCGCCCCTGCGGCGCCTGCCGCGGATCCGCTACCTCAAGCTGCTGGACGGCTACGGCACCGCCCAGGGGCCCGATGCCCAGGGCTACTACCGCTTCAACCAGGGTGCCGACACGCTGTTCGCCTTCAAGCTCGATGACAGCACCTGGGCCCCGGTGACCCCGCCGACCGGGCGTTTCGATGCCGCCGGCCAACTGGTCGCCCCCGAGCACCTGCCGTCGTGGACCGACGGCGAAATCTGGGAACACTACCGGTTGCAGGGTGACGCCATCAACGCGTTCCGCAGCCGGGCCGCCGCCACCGGCAAAAGCCCCGCCGAGGAACACCCGGCCTCGTCGGCACGGGCCAGAACCCGGCTGGTCCGCGACCTGAAATGGGCGTTTCCGGACACGACCGCCCAGCAGCGCGCCGAACTGCTCAAAAGCTACAACCTGCTGCCCAGCCAATGGCCCCTGTTGAAAAAGGCCCTGCAGGACACCGGCCGCATGCCCGACTGGGCCGAAGCGCACAAATTGCAGATGCAGGATGCCGACAACCTGCAGCGCTTCGATCAGTTGCAGGCCGAGGTGGTCCCGCAGATCCGCCATATCCGCAACTTCGAGTTCGAGAAACTGGCACTCGACCGCGACTTCCCCGACTACTACACCCGCGACTTCCTCGACGCCTTCCTGCTCAAGATCGGCTACCAGCGCAATATCCGCGATTGCCTGTACCGCACGGACATCCCCGCCCTGTTCCGCAGCGAGGACCGCACCCCCTTCGAACTGGCCCGCGACAACACCATGCTGGCCCGCGAGTCCCCCGGCGCAGAACGCTCGACCAGCGAGGACGCGCTCAGTGCCAGCTTCAGCCTCAGCGACGCCAAAAGCTACGGCGTCGGTGGCGGCCCCGGCAAGGGCCAACTGCGCTACAACACCCAGTTCGACCGTTACCCGGGAATCGCCGATTCCGACTCGGAAATGGACACCGACAGCGACGCGGACAGCGAAATGGACGTCGACTCGAACGCGAGCGAGGACGAGTGGAACCGCGAGCGCGGCTACAGCGCCCGCCGACTGCGCCAGACCGTCAGCTTCCTGTACATGATCGACACCCGCGGCATCGAGGTCGTCCCCGGCCAGGAAAACGAGTTCTTCAACCGCACGGGGCCCAGGGGGCTGTTCCCGAACGACGATCTGGAAGGCGAGATCTCCGTACCGCCGGCGGGCCTGGGCGCCGACCGGGTCTGGCTGGTCAACTCCAGCCTGACCCGCGCCGCCAACGTGCACGCGATCAACGAAGCGGCGGGCCATCAGGACCTGGGCATCGAAAGCGACACCTGGGACGGCGTCGACAACAGCGCGGTCTACGACCAGTTGATCGACCAGGTGGCGGCGTCCGGTGGGCAGGTGGTGGAGGCGCCGCCCAATACCTCGATCTTCTCCGATGATGTGGTGTGGCCGCATCCGCAGCCGTCGGCCTGAAATCGCGCATGGCTTGCGGCCCGGTGACGGCCGCAAGCCCATGCCCGGCGCCTCAGCCCGCCGGTGCTTGTCGAGCGGCCACCAGGGGAGCGTCCAGCAGCGAATCCACCACCGCTCTCGCCATTTCCACCGAATGCAGCAGGCTCCAGAACAGGGATCGCTCGAAGGGATCGGTGTGCAGGCTGAGTTCGTCGCCATTGAGCAGCGCCGATTCGAGCAGGCGGGACACCTGGGTCAGTGCGTCGTAGGCGCTGACGCCCGGCTGGATGGCGAACAACGAAGGCCTGCCGGTGGATTCGGGGGTGACGGGTTTGGCGCGGGTAAAGGTGAGGGGGTCGAGTGAACGGGCGTCGTGATGCGAAGGCGGGTCGGGCGTGAGTTTCTTGGTCATTGCGTGAAGCTCCTCTGTAGGAAAGGAGCCTGTCACCCACGCTGCAAAACGAAGGTGGCAAGCTGTACACAGGTTTGCAGACCGGACAGAGGAACCGGCAGGCCGAAGCCTCCTGCGCACAGCTCGCCATGACACGAGCGTAAAAATGCCGCTTTCGCGGCGCTGTGCGCCTCCGTATCCGGGCTGCAAAACCCGAGTCGCTGAATGGGCAGCGACCCAGGGACTCTATTCCCGGCACCTTGGCGCACACAATATTGTCCCACGCCTGTTTCGCGTGGGACATATTGGATTGTGTTGAAGGTTGTTTCGTACGACAACTAGCCCTTGGCCAGCGACCCCGACACCGGCAGGCTGTCCAGCAGGCGCAGCCCGGTGGTCTTCACGAACGTCGCGTAGTCCATCGGCCGCTCGATGCGGGTTTCGGCGTTCGGCAGCACATAGGCCCAGGCGCGGCCCGAGGCGCTGTCGTAGACCAGCTTGAACAGCCGCGTCGGCACCCAGACCTGGTTGTCGCCGACCGTGCCATGGCCCTCGTCGAACAGCGGCCCGGTGAACACATACACGTTGCCGCCCGCACGCTGGGCGAACTTGCGCACGTCGGACTCGACCTTGCTCCAGATCTTGCGGTTGTTGGTCGGGTCCTGCGGCACCATGTTCGACAGGGCGAACGACTGGGCCATGGCGTTGGGCGTCGGCGCATCGGCCGCCGGCGCCTGGTGCCCGCGGTCCACCGCCGGCTGCTGGGCGCGGTAGTCGCTCAGCTCGGCGCGGCCGCCCTTGGGAATGCGCGGGTCGGGGTAGAACTGGTTGGTGCGCTCTTCACCCTTGGCGTCCTTGAGCTGCGCCGCGTTGAGGCGCTCGACCACCACCAAGGGCGTCTTGCTGGTCTGCGAATAGAGCACCGCGAAGGTGTCGGAACACAGCGCCATCGGCTTCATGCTCGCCGGCACGCTGCCCAGGTTGATCGGCCGGGCGTTGGGGAACAGTTGCGCGCAAGCGTCGAACGAGGCCTGGCGCTCCTGGCTGGAATACAGCTCCAGGGCCGCGCCCTGGCTGATGGAACCGGAGCGATGGCCCTGCTTTTCGTGTGGCGCGGGGGCATCGAGCAGATCCAGCACACTGCGCGCCTGCACGGCGCCGCTGGTGAACAACAAAAGGGCTGACAGACCGACTGCTAACTTGCCTGGTTTCATGCGTCGCTTCTTTACTCGGGAGGGTCGAAAAATGCCTGCAAAGCCCTCGGGTTCGGGGCTCGGCGAGGCTTCTACCATCCACCGTGGGCAAACGCCAAGAAAATACTTCAACGGGCGTAGGAATCGGCGAAAAGCTGGCAGACTGACAGTACCCCAGCGGGAAAAACCGACGATTTTCCGCGGCCATGGCGTTAAACTGCCCGGCCCTTTTCGATGGCCGACGTTACCCCGATGAATCCGCAAGCCCTGTCCACCCTCCACGCCCACCTGCTCGACGCCCTGGCGAACCCGCCCCAGGAGACCCGCCGGCTGTTCCATGGCCGTGGCCGCTGCTGGCCGGGGCTGGAGCAGGTGACCGTGGACTGGCTGCAGGGGCTGGTGCTGGTATCGCTGTTCAAGGAGCCTGCGCCTGCGCAACTGGACGACCTGCAACAGCGCCTGCAAGACCTGACCCGCAGCGACGCCTGGGACCACAGCGGCGCGCGGGCCCTGCTGCTGCAACACCGCTACCTGCCGCTGAGCCCCACCGAGTGGCTGCTGGGCGAGGCCGTGGAGGAATGGACCCTGGTCGAGGGTGGGCTCAAGTACCGCATCGACCTGGGCCGCAAGCAGAACAACGGCCTGTTCCTCGACATGCGCTACGGTCGCGACTGGGTCCGCGCCAATGCCCGCGGCAAGCGCGTGCTCAACCTGTTCGCCTACACCTGCGGCTTCTCGGTGGCGGCCATCGAGGGCGGAGCCGAGCGCGTGGTCAACCTGGACATGTCCCGCGCGGCCCTCAGCCGTGGCCGTGACAACCACCGGCTCAACGGCCACGACCTGGGCAAGGTGGCGTTCCTCGGCCACGACCTGTTCAAGTCCTGGGGCAAGGTGATCAACGGCGGGCCGTACGACCTGGTGATCATCGACCCGCCGTCGTTCCAGAAAGGCAGCTTCCTGCTGACCAAGGACTACCAGCGCGTACTGCGCCGCCTGCCGGAACTGCTGGCGGCACAGGGCACGGTGCTGGCCTGCATGAACGACCCGTCGATCGGCCCGGACTTCCTGATCGAAGGCGTGCCCCGCGAAGCGCCGGGCCTGCGCTTCGAGCAACGGCTGGAGAACCCGCCGGAGTTTCCCGACCACGATGCCAACGGCGGCCTGAAGGCGCTGGTGTTCCGTCTACACACTAGCGCAGACTGAATGCCGGGCGGAGGCCGCACACTACGTGGCGAGCGGGCTTGCCCGCGCTGGGCTGCGGAGCAGCCCTAAAACCAGTCGACTCGTAGTGCCAGGCACAGCGAGGTCATGGGGTTTGGGGCTGCTCCGCAGCCCAGCGCAGGCAAGCCTGCTCGCCACAACAACCCTGTGCACCGCACAAGGTGTCGGCCACAATTGCGATAAGACACCACCATTGAACCTTTAAATCCGCCCCAACCGCGAGGCTGCCGTGTCCAGAGGCATCGTTCTATCCGTATCGGCGTCCTGCCTGTTCGCCGTCATGTATTTCTACACGTCCCTGCTTTCGCCCCTGAACGGCGAGGACATCTTCGGCTGGCGCATGCTGCTGACCGTACCCTGCATGACCGTGTTCATGCTGATGTCCGGCGACTGGAAGCTGGTGCCGGCGATCCTCGCGCGGATCGTCAGGGAGCCGCTGCTGCTGGTCAAACTGGTGGTGTCGTCGGCGATGCTCGGCGTGCAGTTGTGGATCTTCCTCTGGGCGCCGCTCAACGGCCACAGTCTGGACGTGTCGCTGGGCTACTTCCTGCTGCCGCTGACCATGGTGCTGACCGGGCGCATCGTCTACGGCGAAAAACTCTCGCGGCCCCAGGTGCTCGCCGCCCTGCTCGCCCTTGGCGGCGTGTTCAACGAGCTGTACCAGGTCGGCCGGGTGTCCTGGACCACCCTGGTGGTCGCGGCCGGCTACCCGGTGTACTTCGTGCTGCGCCGGCGCACCGGCACCGACAACCTTGGCGGCCTGTGGTTCGACATGGTGCTGCTGTTGCCGGTGGCCTGGTGGTTCGTGCACAGCGGGCAACAGGGCTTCGCCGTGGTCGAGCAGCGCCCTGCCCTGTACGCGCTGATCCCCGGCCTGGGGTTGATCAGTGCCGCCGCGCTGATCTGCTACCTGATCGCCAGCCGCATGCTGCCGTTCGGCCTGTTCGGCCTGCTCGGCTATGTCGAACCGGTGCTGCTGGTGTTCGTTGCCCTGCTGCTGGGCGAAAGCATCGCCCCGGGCGAATGGCTGACCTACATCCCGATCTGGCTGGCGGTGGCGGTGCTGGTGTTCGAAGGTATCAAGCGCCTGCTGAGGCAGCGCCGGGCACAATAGCCACGATCCATGGCCCAACCTCACGGAACGCTTGATGCCGCATGATTATTCAATCCGATTAACCATGAGTCGATATGATGCAGATCCACGCCAGCGATCCGCAATCACGCCGTTGCCGGTGCCTCAAGGACCAGCCAACCCTGGAGCCTAATGGCGAGCACGACAACTACACCTGGGTATTCACCCCCAAGGGCGCGATCATCTATCGGCGATGGCAACACCGACACACGGGAGATTACGTCCGCCGCAGCCAGTTGGGCAGCGGCAAGCCGATGGCCTGTGCCGGTGAGTGTTGATACTGGACGATTCGCCAGCACAAAAGCAAACACCCCGAACCAGTCGGGGTGTTTGCTTGAACGCCTTGCCAGTGTTTTCACACCCGCCATGAGGCCTTGGGGCATGGCATACACTTACCAGCTGTAGCGCACGCCCACGTTGGCGCCCCATGGCTGATCGATCTTCTGGCCCTTGCTGAAGTCCAGGTCGGCATGCACCTGCCACTTGTCAGACACCGAGACCGCGATACCGGTGCCCAGCTCCACCCGCGAACCCGACAGGTCGTTGTGGAAGGTGTTGTCATTGACCTGCACCTTGTTGTTCTTGGCGAACTCCTGCACGAAGGCACCACGGAGGTACGGCTGGGCCACGCGACCGTCGCCGATGTCGAAGTTGCGGCCACCGGTCACGCCGGCCTTGCCGAGCAGCGACAGGGTGCGGCCGTTCTCGGCCTTCATGCCGTTGTCCAACTTGTAGTCGCGCCCCTGGATGGCCATCGCGCTCAGTTGCACCGCCGGCTCGACGAAATAGTCGTTGTCCAGCTTGATGTGGCGGCCGAATTCACCGGAGACCCCCACGCCCACATCCTTGTAGCTGCCCTTGGCCTTGCGGCCATCGCTCAGCGCCACCGACGACTTGTTGTGCAGGCTGTTGAGCTTGGCCACACCGTCGAAGTAGTAGCCGCTCTGGGCATCCAGCCAGGTCGCGTAACCGCCGACGTAGGTACTGTTGACCATGCCGCTGGTGCCGCGACCCAGGCTCAGGTCGGACTTGCTGTAACCGGCCATCACACCGGCCAGCCACTGGCCATCGCCCATCGGCAGACGCCCGTCGGCACCCAGGGAAATACCCTGCTGGTTCTGGTCGTAGGCGCCGCCCTTGCCGGCATCGACCTTGTGCTTGTTGCCGTAGGTGCGCACCCAGCCGCCGCTTTGGCCGCCGTTGAAGCGCAGCTCGCCCATGCGCGAACGCAGGGAAGTCAGTTCGCCGTACATCACCGTCGGCGCGACGTTGGCCAGGGCCAGCACCGAGCGGGTACCGGGGCTGATGACCTTGGTGCTCGGGTCCAGGTGCCAGTCCTTGTTGTCGTTGTCGCCGATCAGGCGATACGAGTAGGTGCCGACATCCAGCCAGTCTCCCACCAGGCTGAAGGTGGCGCCGCCATCGGCGGTGCGCACCACGTGCAGGCGGTCTTCGGACAACGGGTCCTGCCCACTGCTGCTGATCAGCAGCTTGTGCACGCCTTCGGAGGTGCCGGTAACGTTGAGGAAGTCCCCCTGCATGTGGGCGAAGTCGGCGGTCATGATGAAGGTGCCGCTGCCCTTGAGGTTTTCCACGTCCAACTGGTAGAAGTCGCCCGGCTGGCCGAACTGCACGTTGCCGCCGCCCAGGGTCAGGTCGCCGATGCTCTGGTGGTCGGTCATCACCCACAGGGAGTTGCTGTTGATCGCCACGCTGTCGGCGTTGTCCAGCCGACCGGTGAGGATCGAGCCGTTGTTCAGCGCCACGCGGGCGGTGCCGTTGGCATCCTTGACGATGTCGCCGGTCATGCTGGCGCCATCCAGGCTCAGGTCCAGGGTGCTGGCGCTGCCGACCTTGATATTGCCGGTCAGGGCGCTGTTGCTGACACGCATATTGGCGCTGGCATTGTCGGCCAGCTCCACCATGTTGCCGTTCCCCCCCTCCAGTGTCGAGCCGTTGCGTACATCGATTTCGGCTACGGCGTTACGGTCGACCAGGATAGCCGCCCCCGTCTGGCCAATGACCCGCGAGTTGTCCAGCACGAGGCCCGGTTCCTGGTCGTTGGCGGTGGTTTCGCGCCCCATGCGCACGCCATTCAGCCCGCCGGTAATGGTGCTATCACTGGCCTGGGCACGACCACCCAGCAGGCTCAGCCCGCGCCCGCCGGACGCCGTGGCGGTCAGCGTGGAGCGGTTCAGGAACAGCTCGCTGAAGGCGGTCACGTGAGCGCCCTGGTTCAGGCCGGTAATGTTGCTATCGGTGACGACGGCTTTGGAACCACTGGTCTCATTCGGTGCGCGGACCACGTGCAAACCATCGTTGCCGGTGCTGGTAATGGTCGCACCGGTAATATTCGCGAGACTGTTCCTGAGCAGCACCCCGACGGAGCCAGTGGCCGAAACCCGCGAGCCCTGTTCGATGTTCAAGCTTGAATCATTGGCCACGATCTGGCGGGTGGTTGCCCCGTTGATATTCAACTTGGCATTGTTACGCAACGTGTAGTTGTCGGGAGCGGCATTGCGCTCGATGGTAACGGTCCTGTTGTCGATGACCGTTTCGGCGATTGCCGAAATATCCCATAAACAAAGGGGTGCAACCAGTGCGGACTTCATGGCAAGCGCCAGCCGGCTGCGAGGCAGGGTTTTCGGAAAGCTGTACATATCAGGCACTCTCTGTCAGTTCATTGTCAGTGAATTCGGAAAGTGCAACCGATCAGCACGGCTTCCGTTTTCACGAGGCGCAGAGACTACAGATGGCCGGGAAACTACTATGTAGGAATAATCAACATGGCAAGAAGTATAATTCCTATTAAATTGCGCTATATAAACACTCAAATAAATGGAGCACTCAAGTTGCGATAAACTTTTCCGAGTTCCAACAGCACAAACCACCGGCTGGGCGCAAAGCCCGGAGGGCACCGCGCCCTCCGGGTAGTCTCATCCGCTCAAGGCGCGCAAGTCCCTCCAGCCATCCTGAGCGTGACGCGAGCCCGACTCACAGGCGAAGTACCGCCCCCTCCGCCCACCGCCTTTTTGATCGTCCACAACACTTCAATGCCAAAACGGTTATCGACCTGGGCAAAATAGGCGTAGTCGATTGTCAGTCGAATACCCTGGCTAATATCGTTTGCCACGACCGTATGAGGAATGACTTGAGCGGGCCCCGAGATATCCTGACTGAAGTCCCAGTTCATGCCCTTCACCAACAACTCCACTTCATCGCGTACGGCCAGTGAATTGGGTGCCAGTATCCGTATCGGTATGCCCAGCCAGGGTGAATGCGCGCAACGAATCGTTGGGCCACCTGGAACATCGATATCCTTATTGAGAAACTCGACAAGCTCCGTGATGTCGAAGTTATTGACGTCGACCGTCACGTCCTGCTTTTGCGAAACCTTGAAGTTGCGGTCATTGGAAACCTTGTACCAGCAAGGGATGAGACCATTGCCCACGACACTGATCACAGTCTCCCAATCGATCTGGAAGACCACCTCGAAACCAGGGCCCTCATTGCCCGTCACAACGTAGGTACCCACAGAGTGACCATCACCCGGGCCATAGAAGCCTTCGATCTCATCGTCCATGCTCAGGTTGCCAGGCAGCGGAAAACGCATGGTGGCAGGAAAGCCACTATCGGCTGGGGTCAGTTCATTGTCCTGACCTGAATTGCCCCTGACCACGGGCAGCGTCAGGTTAGGGTCAACCGGGCCTGGCCCGACGATGGGGTCGCCAGGGACCACCAGGTCGACATCGACGAATTTCGACGGTGCCGGATAAAGTACGCCTCCCCTTTCAACCCAGTACTTGACTTCGGCCCGATAGGGAGCCGTGGTGCCCGGAAAGGCCACCAAGGTATAGGGAACCGTGCATTCCACCGGAAAAATCGGCAACGGTCCCACCTGCGGATCCGGCACGACATGAATGCCCTGCCACTCAAGAATGATCTTGTCCCCCCCTTGCGCATTGTCATATCGTGGGATTTCAACCAGCACACCGCTACGAGCCTCTTCACGATCGATGTAGTCCCCGGGGAGCTGTTCAGCCGCCGGGACATCCGGTTGCCACAGGTTCTGCGGTGGGTCACTGAGCAGTACCTCAACGGTATCCGGGATCGAAAACTGGCTACGGTTTCCGGCGCGGTCCGTCACGGTGTAGCGCAACACCTTGAACCCCTGGCCCAACCCTGCAATTACGTCACCTGGCACATCGAACACGATAGGCCCGGTATCGGGTGCAGGACCGCTGACGGTGGGCGTAGACAGGCCATTGCCCCAATAGAACGCATAGGTATCGCCTGCGCGCCGGTCCTCCGGGTCGGGGATGGTCAGGGTCACCTTGCCACCCAGGCTACTCAGTAACTCGGGGGTCAGGACCTTGCTCGCCTGCAGTTCAGGGGGGAGTTCGATTGCGGCGGGAAGATCGTTCAAGTTGGGGTCCAGCGCATCGACGAATATCTCCAGGGTTCTGGAGTAATCGGGATTCAGGTCTGGAGCGAACGTAGCGTTGTAGTAAATCTCCTTGGCCCCGTGGGTGCGCAGATACTGGCTGCTGACAGTGACCATCAGGGGGTTGGGCACAGCCCCAATTCCGTACTGAAAAGAGCTGATAGGCTCCTGCCTGCCCTGGAGGTAAAGCTGCAGCAGGTTGTAATCGTCACCAGGTCCCGCCTGTTGTGGCCATTCGGGAATGCGCAGCCTGAGCCCGTTGACCTGTCCTTCACGCGGCAGGACATCATGCTGATCATCTCCAGGAATGTCCGGCAGGAGATTCTCGCCGACGGGAGGGGCCAATTCCCGCGGAGCACCGCCCGTGCCACGGGATTTGCGTTTTTGACTCGACACTTTGCCTTTCGACATGTTCACGTACTCCATCATCAGAATGAAGGGCACGCCTTTCCGACTGCCTGACTACCGGCCAGGTGTGTGTTGCGCTCGACCAGCCAGTGCCCTGCCCGTCAGATCCCGGAACCTGAACATCGCCGCACCGGCCATGCCGACTCATTGAATGCACTTTCCCCGGCCTTTGCCAGCTGTCAGTTTTGACAGGTGCAAAATGCCGCCGGATATGCTTGCTTGCCGGCCCGCAAGGCTTGACCGGCTTCTGCCTTCGAGCCCGTCTGGAAATCCCGCATAACGAAATAATGAACAGCGGTTCATGTGACAAATCGGTCTAAAAAATCTTCCCCGCTCGTCCCACTGAAAAAAAATTGAACCGCTCGGCGGAATCTCACGAAGCTACGAAGAGGCCCCAGATGCCTGTCGGTGCTGCCTCACTGGCCGACCACTCGTCGCCACTGTCATTTCTGACAGGTTCTTTCTCCTGGAACGCGCAGTTCAATGGTCGACACGACTCGCCACCCGGGCTTTCGGGTCGCATCCCCAACTGCCACCGAGTAGTCAGCGCCGCATTGTCGAGCGTGGTCAACAGGAGACGCCCCATGGCCGATGCCAAGCACCCCCACCCGCTGCCGAACGGCATTCCCACCCAGGACATCAGCGACCTGATGCCACTGAAGGTGCCCGTCGCCATCGCGATGGAGGACGACGACCACTACTTCCAGATACCGCTGGCCGCGCAATACGAGGACCTGGAGGTGGTGATCGAGCAGGTATGGGACAACTATGAGGGAAGCACGGGGGACCAGACCCATATCGACTATTTTTTCGATGGCGTATTCGTCTTCAGGAAGACGCTGGTATGGCCATTCGATCCCAGCGTGGCATTCCCCTATTCAGCCTACATCCCGAAAAGTTTTCTGCGGGCCACGGGAGTCCAGAGGCTCACCTACATCGTGGTGCTCGATGGTAACGATTCACCGCCCTCGCAACCCACCGCAATCGATCTGGATCGGGTCGCTCCCAACAACGGTTCGCCCTGGCGCAGACTGGGATTTCCCGTCGATGAGGTGACAGAAGACTACCTGGCCGATCCGGCCAACAACGACCAGTTGGTCGGCACCGTCGAGCGCTGGGTCGATATCAAGATCAAGGACAGCGTGTGTGGATTCTGGGAGCCGAGTGCCAACCCCGCTCCCGAGCCGGTGCACATCGCTACGCTGACGATCGATCGCGACCACGTTTTCAACCAGAAACCCATCGAGCTGGTATTCAAGGGCACCGATATACGGGGCAAGGGCAACGGCGAGTTTCGGGTCTATTACAAACTGTGGGACAAGGTCGGTAACGATGGCCCGCCCTCAAGTGGCGAGCTGATCGATGTCAAGCTGACCCCGCTCCCGGTCACGCTGTTGGAGCCGCGAGTGCCACTGGCCGAGCTGGATGGCCTGATCGACCTGGAGGATGCACGCCAGGGCGTGCACATGGAGATACTGGAAATACCGGGCATCCAGCCTGGCGACTTCCTGGATTTCTATTGGGACCTGCAATGGCTGGGCGAGCACCAGGTCGAGGATATCCAGTCCTGGCCGATTCCGGTGCCGGTCAGTTGGGAGGCGTTGTCCTACCGGGGCGCCGAAGACAGTCGCCAGCTCGCTCGTGTCCATTACACCTGGCGGCGGGGGAACATCGGCCCCCGACCTTCGCAATCGCGCTTCGTGGACGTCGACCTGACGGTGGCGGGCCCGACCAACCCGGACAATCCAAACCCGGTCAACGAGTTGCTTGAAAAGGTCACGGTCAAGGGCGTGACCGGGGACAACCGCATCACCGAAGCCGATGAGGCCAGCGCGCCGGTGCGGGTGGTGGTGCCCCTCTACGCCGACCCGTTACCGGGCCAGGTGCTGGAACTGATGTGGGCGGGCGAGCCGGCTCCGGTGGCAACCTATAGGGTCAGCGCCGTCGACAAGGAAGGTGATCTGGTGGAGTTCTTCATTCACTGGGATCTCATCGAGCCCATCGGCAACGCCAAGGTGCAGGCCAGCTACTGGACCTACAACGGTGTCAACCGTCAACGCTCGCCCAGCACCGAGGTCGAGGTCAGCGTGGGAGTACTGACGATAACCGGTAACCGCACCCAAGTCGGGCCCCATTACTACAACAACCTGAGCCGCCTGGTCGCCACCGTCAAGGGCGCCGGCACGCCATACTGGCGCTACGAGGGGCAGACGGACGCGTTCAAGGGTCCAGCGTTTCTCGATAGCCACCCGGAGCTCGAACTGAGCGTGGGGCTCGAGCCCCCTGGCAAACGCCAGGAACAGGTGCTGCGTCGGGTCAACGTCACTGGGGTATACAACGTGGACAGCAGCCACGCGGGCTGCATCACGCTGGATGACGGCTCGCTGTATGGCTGGAGCGACAACCCCGCGCTCCTCCCACCGACCGGACTGGCCGCTGTACGCCATGTCGTCGGTGGCGGCTCGGCCTTCGCCGCCCTGCATCACGATGGCAGCGTCTCGGCCTGGGGCCGCGCCGATCTGGGCGGAGTGGCTCCGCGCCTGACCCAGGTCAAGCGGATCGTCGCCAGCAGCGGCGCCTTTGTCGCGGTGCACGTCGATGGCTCGCTCAGCGCCTGGGGAGACCCGGAGCATGGCGGCTCCCTCCCCGATATGATCACCCCACTGGACCAGATCGAACAGATCGTCGGCAGTTCCCAGGACTTCTGCATCAGGCGAATGAACGGCGCAGTGTTCAGTTGGGGCCGGCAATGGCCCAACGGCCAACGCCTGTTCGAAGCCCAGAGCGCGACCCAGATCGTTGCCAGTAAACACGCCTTTGCCGCCATCAAGCCGGACCGCACGGTATTGGCCTGGGGCGATCCGGAATATGGCGGGCAGATTCCGGCCAGCCTGGAGGGCCTGCTCACGGATATCGTGTTGCTGGTCTCCACCAGCCGGGCATTCGCGGCGCTGGCAGCCAATGGCCAGGTCTACGCCTGGGGCAATCCCGGCTCCGGGGGACAAGCCCCCGGCGGCCTGGACGGCATCACTCATGTACTGGGCAGCACCCACGCCTTCGCCGCCGTGGACGCTGCCGGCCAGGTAACCGTTTGGGGGGAACCCGCCGAAGGCGGCACCCGACCCTCCGACCTCGAGGCGGTGCTGAGCCTGTCCGCTGCGAACGCCAGCCTCGCCGCCGTGCAGCGCAATCAGATGGCCATATCGTGGGGGCAGATCGCCGCGCGCCCAGGCCAGGCCAACGTGGCCGGCATCTACGCCGCCGGCAATCACCTGGTCCTGCTGACCCACCAAAGTACCGCAAGAGCCTGGGGAACCGCTGCCCCTGGGCTGGCACACCTGGACGGTTCAGTGTCCTACAGGCGGTAAGAACCTGCCGTTCAACTCCAACGGCGCAACCTCAGCACCGATGCCAACGCTTCAGGAGAGCTTTCATGAACAACAACCCGATTCTCGCCAAGCCCACCGCCACGGATGTAGTGATCGTCGGCGAAGCCCTCGTCGGCGGTACCGTCGTGGGCAGTTACCGGTACCTCAACGACGTGGAAAACCCCGAGCAGGGTTCCACCTACACCTGGTACCTCAATGGTTCTCCCACCGAGCATACGCTGCACTTCCATATTCGCCCCGAGCATGCGGGAAAGCGCCTCATCTTTGCCGTCACCCCGCAAGCCCAGTCGGGAGAAACGGGCATGGAAGCCCTCTCCCCGGAAAAGACCATCTCGGCAGGCTTCCAGAACATCAGCCTGGAGGAAAGCGAAGCCAGTTTCCTCAAGCAACGGGGCAACTTCTCGCTCTACAGGGAAGAGCCTTCCGATCGGGTGTTCGTCTCCACCGGCGGCGCTTTCGCCGCGATCGACCCCAAGACCCAGAGAGTCTTCGTCGAGGGTGAAAAGGACTGGGGTGCGGACGTGCCACCGGATATGAAGATCCTGATCCGGAACAACCCCGCCACCCGCCTCTTCGCCACGGAAAAATGCTTTGCCGCGATGATCGACATCACGCCGACCAACAACCGGCTTTTGGTCTGGGGGCCGGGTATCGCCGCCAACCAAGGCTCGTTCCTCAACGTCAAGTCGGTGTACAGCAACCGAACCGTGTTCGCCTTCATCTACAAGGATCCCCAGGGTTCGGCCCCGCGCATCGGTGCGATCGGCCCCTCCAGCGCCAACG
Source organism: Pseudomonas fuscovaginae SE-1 (assembly GCF_000364705.1). Classification (GTDB taxonomy): domain Bacteria; phylum Pseudomonadota; class Gammaproteobacteria; order Pseudomonadales; family Pseudomonadaceae; genus Aquipseudomonas; species Aquipseudomonas fuscovaginae_A. The sequence goes on from NZ_AQOH01000023.1 coordinate 15,012, forward strand.
CCAATGGGGCGGTGATCCCGGACTCGATTCAACTGGAACTGGCGTTCGACCCACCCAAGGCCATTTACGCCACCGAGAATGCCTTTGCTGTCCTGACCGAACGAGGCAAGGTCTACGCCTGGGGCAATACCAACAACGGCGGCACGATCAACGCCTTCGTGCGCCAACAGCTCAACAACATGACCGTCAATCGCATCGTCTCCACCGACAGCGCGTTCTGTGCCACCGATGCCAATGGCACGCTCGTCACCTGGGGTACGGCCAACCGGGGGGGCACCATCCCCAGCAACGTGCTGGAGAGCATTCTCGACGATGATGGCGTCAACACCGTCGTGGCCAATCGAGCCTCCTTCCTGGTAGTGACGAAGCGCCGGCGCAAGGCCTACAGCTTCGGACGGGCCGGACAAGGTGGCGACATGTCGGCCGCGGCGAGCGAGCTGGCCGTGCGCGGCAACATTGCCCTGTGCCAATCGTCCAACTGGGCCCACGCCATGTGCAACGACAACGGTCAGTTCACCTCCTGGGGCACTGCCGCACATGGCGGCACACCTCCAACCTCACGCCCCCCCCGGCAAGCCGATCCGGACACGGACATGAGCTTGCTATTCGAGCACAGTGGCGTGAAGGCCGAGCTGGAAGCCTACTTCCAGAACGACCCCATTGTCGGCCACCCGACGGACCGGGTGACCTCAACCGTGGTGACCGCCTCGGGCAGCACCATCGATATCCATTCCACCGACTCCAGTTTCTTCCTGTACAGCAAGGCAGCCAGTGGCCTGACGGAAAAGGTCGTGGCCTGGGGCCAGGCCAATGCCGGCGGCAGCATGCCTACGGGAGTCAGGCAGGTACTGGAAAGCAGCGTGATCGAAGCGGTATATACCACCAATGGTGCCTATGGCGTGATCGTCACCCAGGGCGCCACCCAAGGGGTTGTGGTGGTATGGGGTGTCCCCTTGAGCCGAGGCGATGCGGGGGAAATTCCCCCAGTACTCGCAGCCCCCTTGAGATCCGGCGTCATAGAAATCTACTCGATCAAACGCTGGCCACAGGTTTCTCCGACACCGGAACCCGTGGACCCTTCTTTCGCTGCGCGAATCAACAACCATACCTACGGTCTGTGGGGGGGCAACGTCAACAACCAACTCTACGACCCCAGCGCCCAGGATACGCGGGCCCAGCCGATCTTCAAACGCCGTTTCGGCGAGTTGGCGTAACCCGGTAAAAAGCCTGGGGCGCTGACCGCCCCAGGCTTTGCAACCTCATGGATGACAGGGCGCGCCCGCCGTCTTGCGCGTCAGTATCACGCCGGTGACCGTCGACTGCGCGCTCTGTGCCGAGGCCGGCCGCTCCAGGCGCCAGTACACCTCGATCAGGCCATCGACCACCGGCTCGATGTGCTGCCAATTGACGATCACCACCAATCCCTCCTTGGCGATGCCGGCATCCACCGGGTAGCGATAGGAGACCCGCGTCGCCTGCACCGGCGTGCCGCCCCCGCGATCATTGTTGATCACCCAGTGCAGCGAGACCACGTCGCCCTCGCGCAAGCTGTCCGGGTCGTGAAGGCGCACGGGAATGCCCTCCCACGGCCGGTGATAACAATTGATCATGTTCTTGTCCGCGTCGCGCACCGGGAGCTCCAGTGGCCGCAGCGCACCGACATCGTCGAAGATATCGACCACCACCTGCACTCGCGGGGACTGCTGCGCGTTGTGGCTGCCCACCACTTCATAAAACAGGTTGTGACGGCCGTTGCCGACCCCGGCGATGATCGCCCAGGGCACGTCCAGCGACAGCTTGCCACCTTCGAAGCCATCGATCGGATGCTCCGCGACAGGCTGGGTTCCCTCTGCATAGAACACCCTGAACCGGTCACCGGTCAGCAGTTGCCCCTCGGGCAGGTTGAACGTGACCTTGACCGGCTTGTCCTTGTCCTGCGCATTCAGGTGGTTGGCATGGTTGGAAGTGGCACCCCGCATCTCCGGTATTGGCAGTTGCGGATTGATGGGGTTGAGTTCAGGGTTGTCGTCGCCCGGCAAGCTCAGATCGACCGGCACCGACAAGGTTCGCGACGGCGGCGAGGTGAAACTGCCACGCTGAACGAAATAGAGCAGATTGGCGGTATAGGGCTCATGGGTGCCATGAAAGGAAAATGCCGACCAGCCGATGTCGAAGCGCAATGGAAAGGCCTGGACATCCGTGAGCGTAATGACCGGCAGTTCCAGCCCGGACAGGAACGGCACCACCCGGTCGCCCCGGCGCGTGCCCTTGATGAACTCGATGGAAGCCACCACCCCGTCGCGGATGGCCTGCCGATTGATGAAGGTGTGATTGAGTTCGGGCGTCGCCAGTTCCTCGACCCGCGGGTAGAGCATGACGGTCAGCCGCTCGCGGATCGACTCCTGGCTGGGGTTGCCGGCCCGGTTGACGATCCGGTAGGTCAGATCCAGTGGCTCCTCGCCCAGCTGAAAGAACTGTTCGGTGGTGAGTTCGATCTCGAAGGCTGCGGCTGATGGCACCGGCCCGTCCATGTAGGGTGTGTCGCCATCTCGGACAAACAACTGCCAGCGGTCGCCCACGCGGTACCCCGTATAGGGCGGGATGGTCAGTTGCAGGCGATTGCCGTGCTCCTGCAGATAGGCCAAGGTCACGGTCTTCTGCGGCAGATTCGTCGGCAATCCGATCGCCCTGGGAACCTGGGTGCCGTTGGGCGTGGTGGTGTCGATGGTGACGGTCAAGGGAAACGAGTAGGCCCGGTTACCGTCACCATTGGCGACCTGGTAACTGATGACTGGCGTCCCTTGGATAGACAGTTCACGGCCCGGCACGAGGAACGACCTGGGCAGCGAGAGTTCGGTCACAGGCCCGACCAGACGCTGCCCGGCGGCCCATGTGCCGTTGATGTAGAAGTCGATGATATCGGTCTGTCCCTCTCCGGCCGGATGGGGCCACAGGTAGACCGCCACCTCGACACCGAGCGTGCCCTGGTCGCTGGGCAGCAGGTTGACTTGGCCGTCGCCATTGTCCGGCAGCGTATTGAGAGGAATGGGGGCCGCCAGGCTAGGCGAATCGGCGGTCATTGCAGAATAGGGTTTTACTTCGGTAGTCGACATTTCGATAGGCTCCATGGCATGGACAGCACTTGGATGGCAAATGAACGTCGCGCAGGCGAAAAACTTCAGTGATAGACGAAAGCGCCCAGCTATTAGAGCGGCATGCCGGACAAAGCGTAACTGTCAATTCTGACAGGTCGGCGTACCGTTGATCCGGTTCTGTTCAAGAGCACCTGAGGCGATGGCGGCACGCACACCTGAACCGCTCGTCGCCACTGTCATTTCTGACAGGTTCTTTCTTGCGGCGCTCGCCGTTCAATAGCCTTCACGGCTTGCCTAAGGGGTTTTCGGGTCGGTTCCCGGTTTGCGATCACACAGGATCTCGACATGAACGACCTTATCCCCATCTTGCGCCCAGGTCGCAGCGATCCAGACACGTCCAGCCACGGGCGTACCTTCGACCTGACCCGTGCGGCAGCGATCGAACGCGTGCCCTTCAGCGCCCTGGAACTCTACATTCCCGGCATGACCTCATCGATCCAGGGTTTCGATGGCGGCATCAACCTCGATGCCCTGGCCCTCCATCATGACAAGGGCCTGCTGTGCCTGTTGAACCCTTACCTGGACATGGTCGAAAACGACTTCATCGAACTGTTCTGCCGGGACACGCTGATCCCCGTCGCCACCCACCTGGTTACCGCCTTCGAAGCGGAAAAAGGCCTGCAGATTCCCCTCTACATCCCGCTGACGCGCGTGCCCGATGGCCCGGCCAACCCGGTGTTCTTTCGACTCACCACCGCCGACTACAACCGGGATGAAACCCGGCTGTTCAAACTCAACGTCGATACCATCCGCCCAGGCGGCCGCAACCCCACGGCCAGCAGCGACCAGAACGGGAATCTCGCCAAGCCGGTATTCCCTCAGCACCTGATCGACTTCGGCGTCGGCTCGGAAGATATCAGCACCCCGGTACCGGTCAGCATCGACTTCTACCCGGTCCGGGAGGAGCCCGCCAGTACCTACCGCGTGGCACGCGACCGGATTCGCCTGAGCATCGGCGGAGTGATCGTCGAGAGACCGCTCAACGAGGGTGAAACCGAGAGCCAGAAGCCCGTCACCTTGATGGTCAACACAGGTATCTGGCTACAGTTGCCCAGCGGTTCCCATGTGTGCGAATACGAGGTCGTCGACGAGGTCGGCAACCACTCCGATGGCTGGTCGCCGCCGCAGATTCTCGAGTTGCGCCTCAACGACTGGAACGGGCCGCTGCTGCCCGAAGCCTATGTCGAGGAGTCCGACGAGCTGGGCATTCTCGATGCCGATGCACTCGACGGCAGCGACGCCAGCCTTGTCATCCTGCTGAACAAGAGTGATTTCGCCCAGGACGACACCCTGCGGGTCCAGGTCAACGGTCGCACCGCGGACAACATCACCGTGATCCGTTTCTACGAGCACCCGGTCACCCTCGCCGACCGTACCGCCCGGATCACCTGGCCCTTTGCCGATATCCAGACGCTGATCGGCGGTCGGGCGCAGATCACCTACGAACGCATCCGCACCGGCATGGCGAACCGCCTTTCTCACACGGTGATCATCGGCATCATCGGTACCACCACCCCCCACCTGCCCGCCCCCCAGGCACCGGATGCCCCCGAACAGGTCCTGCTGCCGGATATTGAGTTCCTGAACGTGAAGGTGCAGGCCTACCTCGGCCAGGCCCGCAATGACCAGGTTGTGCTGGTGTTGGTGGGCACCAGGGCCAACGGCAGCTACTACTACCGTGAACTGATCGAAATGGCCGGCAGCGACGACGAGGATATTGCCTTTCGTCTGCTCAATGGCCCCAACGGTGAAATTGCCCAGCTTGAGGGCGGCACGCTACGGCTTTTCTATCAAGTCATCGGCGTGGAAGGCAGCCGCACCTCCGCCGACATCGTGCTCGATGTGGGGGAACCCGGCACCGCATTGCCGGAGCCAGAGCTGGAAGAAGCGCCGCCACCCGACCATGTGTTCGACCCGGATCTGCCACTGCTCGACCTTGGCGTGACCGTCAAGGCCGACCCCGCTATCAGGCTGCACGACACCCTCACCGTGCACTTTGAAGGCACGGGGCTGGGCGGAAGTTTCATACCGGCACCGTTCACCATCAACGAAGTCTGGGAAGGACAGAACATTCCCTTCACCGTCCCACGCCAGTACGTGCTGGCCAACAACAATCGCTCGGCCCGGGTCTACTACACCGTCGAACGAGAAAACACGCGCCTGCGTTTTTCCCACGCCGTGCTGATGCTCGTCGGCAAGGTCCTGGACCTGCCGGTGGCCTATGTCCTCCAGAGCGACGTCACCGGACCGGACACCGCCATGCTCAACCCGATGCAGGTGAGCGCGTCACCGACAGTGAAGATCCGTGTGGCCTACGAGAACATGAAGATCAACGACGATATCCGACTGTACTGGCTCGGCAGACCGGGCCTGGGCACGCCGGAAATGGCCCACCTGCCAGGCTCGGCCACAAAAAGGGTGGAGTTCTCGCTGCCAAGCAGCACGGTGGCGGGCAACCTCGGCAACACCGTCAAGGTGTATTACGAGGTGTCCCGTTGGGACAAGACGAAACGCTCCGGCGAGCTCACCCTGCAAGTGATGAGTTTCGACGAGATTCCCGGCGGCAATCCCCTGCCGCCCCTGCGGCTGCTCGAAACCCATTCCGGGCTCGTGGACCTCAACGACAGCGTGACCTTCCGGGTCGATGCCTGGCCCTTCTTCCGCGAACGGGAGCGGGTGTGGCTGACGCTGGAGAGCGACAACCCCAATGGCTCGGTCAACCGCCTGCCGATCCGGGTCGCGTCCCCCATCAGTTCGGATGAATTCCGGCAGGACTACCTGCAACAGGTCATCAGCGATGTGCCGGCCTATGCCGCGTGGCTCCGAGCTGTCCCGTCCGGACGGGAGATCAGGGTCGTATTCAAGGTGGCATTTGGTGGCGGTACCACCGAGGCCGACGCCGTGGAGTTTCCGGTACTGACATTCGGTGCCGTACCGCAACCTCGGTGGCCGAGAAGCCTGATGGGTTACCTGAGTGGGCAGAACATGGAGAGCACCGAAGACCTGCACCTGCCGCCATGGGCCTTCAGCACAGCCGGGCAGCAGGTATGGCTGACCCTGGAGGGGCAAACGGCCAGCGGCGAACCCCACGATCTGTCGATCGATGCCGGCACGCCGATTACGGGAGCGGAGGCGCAAGCGGGCCTGACCCGCAAGATTGCCAGGAGTTATTTCCAGCAACTGGGGCATGACACGACGCTGCGGGTCACCGGCCAGATCAGCCTGGATGGCGGCGTGACCCGTGTGGACCTGCTGCCCCTGGAGGTCACGTTCACCCCGTACTTCCTGGTGGCGGCCAACCGGGAAAATGCCACCGAGTATGGCAGGTTCACCCCGGATGCACCGGGCTCCTTCGCCTTCGTCATGCCTTCCGCGCAGATGGGGCCGACCAAGCTGGTCTGGGGCGCGTCAGAGGACATCACCCGCCTGAACATTCCGCTTGTCAGCAGCGACGGCACCAGCCAGACCGTGCTGATGAAGGCGACACGCTCACAGGGAGGCGGCTACCTGCGGGCGTTCAACAACGCTGTGGCCGTGGCAGGCGGCGGCCCCACGTTCATGCGCCTGCATTTTCTGCTGCAGGACAACACCGCACTCCCGACCGGCAATTACAAGGGTACGTTCAGGGCGATCCTGAAGGGCTGGCATACGCCCTCGTTCGAACAGGATGTGTGGGTGCAGGTGCTGATCAGCAAGTAGACGATGGGGCCGACTTCGCCGATGCCGTGCCAGGTCGCCCTACTCCCATGGAGCGCCATCATGAATAACCGGACCGCGTCTCGCCCCTCCGTCACGGATGTGCTGATCATCGGCGAACCCCTGGTCGGGGGAACCCTCGTCGGCAGCTACAAGTACCACAATGACGACGCCAGCCCCGAGTCGGGGTCCACCTACCGCTGGTATATCAACGGCTCCGCAGACCAGCGCACGCAGTACCTGCGTGTCCGGCGCGAACACATCGGCAAGAACCTGATCTTTTCCGTCACCCCCCGTGCGCTGTCGGGGGAAATCGGCGAAGGCGAGTTGTCCGGGCAGAAGACCGTCACCGACGACTTCCAGAACATCGCTATCGAGGACAGCGAGGCCTGCTTCCTCAAACAGCGGGGCAACTTTTCCTTCTATGCGGAAGAACCCTCCGATCGGGTTTTCGTTTCGACCGCGGGCGCCTTTGCCGCCATAGACCCCAAGACCCAGAAAGTCTTCATCGAAGGCGAAAACGCCTGGGGAGCCGAGGTTCCGCCGGACATGCTGACGCTGTTCAGGAACAGCCCGGCGACGCGGCTGTTTTCCACCGAGCGCTGTTTCGCCGCCCTGGTCGACATCAACCCGATGGAAAACCGCCTGCTGGTCTGGGGGCCGGGCATCGACACCGACCAGGGGACGTTTGCCGATGTCAAGGCGGTCTACAGCAATCGCACCGTGTTCGCCTTCATCTACAAGAACCCCAGGAATGCCGACCATCGTCTGGGAGCAGTCGCCCCACGTGCCGACAGTGGCAATGGCGCGGTCATCCCGGACGCCATTCAACTGGAGCTGGCTTTCGACGCTCCCAGGGCCCTCTATGCCACCGAGAATGCCTTTGCCGTGCTGACCGAAGGCGGCAAGGTTCATGCCTGGGGCAATGCCAACAACGGTGGCGAGATCAATGCCTTGGCCAAGGAGCAGCTCAGGAACATGGTCGTCGAGCGCATCGTCGCCACCGACAGCGCCTTCTGTGCCACCGACGGCACTGGCAATCTCGTCACCTGGGGCGCCACGGACAGAGGCGGG
>NZ_AQOH01000024.1 GCF_000364705.1 Pseudomonas fuscovaginae SE-1
ACGGCGGCGCCCTCACGGTGGTCGCCAACCGGGCGTCCTTCCTGGTGGTGACGCGCGGCCAGCGCAGGGCCTACAGCTTCGGCAAGAGCGGGCAAGGCGGCGACATGTCGCAGGCAGCGCGCGAGCTGGCGATACGAGGCGATATCGTACTGTGCCAATCATCCAACTGGGCCCATACGATCTGCAACGAATACGGTCAGTTCGAGGCCTGGGGCGCGGTGGCTCATGGCGGTACGCCACCCACTCGGGAGGCCGATGCGCAAACGGATATCGGCGTGCTGTTCGAGCGCAGCAGGGCCAAGGCCGAACTGCTGACCTACTTCCGGGATCATCCGCTCGCCAGGCCACTCCACGGCCAGCCGGGCTCCCGGGCAATGACCACTTCGGGTAGCCGCGTGGCCATCCACTCCACGGACTCCAGCTTCTTTCTCTACAGCCAGTCGCCCAGTGGCTCGACCGAGAAAGTCGTGGTCTGGGGTCAGGCCGACGCTGGCGGCAGCCTGCCGCTGGGGGTTCGCCAGGTACTGGAAAGCAGTATGATCGAAGCGGTGTACAGCACCAACAATGCCTACGGCGCGATCGTCACCCAGGGCGAGGTCCAGGGGGTGGTCGTGGTCTGGGGCACGTCGCTGGAGGATGGTGATGCCGGCGAGATTCCCGAGGTACTGCAGGACCACCTGCGCTCCGGTGTCATCGAGATCTACTCGATCAAGAGCTGGCCGCCCCGCGACCCACCGCCCGGGCGTATCAGTGCCTCTTTCGCCGCGCGTCTCGACAACCACACCTACGGGTTGTGGGGCGGCAACGTCAGGGACCAGCTCTTCGACCCTTCGGCACCGGAAGGGCCAAGGCTGCTGGCGCCTACCGTCGACGATGCCAGTGGCGGCAACCCGGCCACGCTCAACCCCTACCTGGTGAGAAACGGCGCCACCGTACGAGTGCCGGCCAACCTGGCCCTGTTGCCCACGGACAAGGTCCAGGTGGTCTGGACCGCGACAACCGCCGCAGGCTCCCATACCTCGGGCCAGGTCGACGCCAATCCGGGCGGGATGAGCTTCACGATTCCAGCCGCTCAGGTGGCCTTTACCCCCAATACCACGGTCAGGGTCAAGTACATCGTGACCCGCGCCGGCATGCCCCTGCCGGACTCGCCTACCCTGACCCTCAACGTTGAGAAAATGCCCAGCGCCAACCTGCCGACACCCAAGGTCTACCAGGATGGGGTTGAAGTCACCGGTGCCACGCTGGATGTCAGCAAGGCTACCGAGATCCGGATCTATGCATGGCCCCTGTGGGCCGCGAACCAGAAGGTCTGGTTACAGTTGGCCGGCAAGCAGGCCGGTAACGCCGACCATGACCTGGCGCTCTGGACCGCCTCTGCGGTGACAAGCGCGGAAGTGCAGCGCGGCTATCTGGTCAAGGCCGTACCGGCCAGCTATCTGACGCAACTACTGAATGGCTCCACGCTTGCGATCATCTTCAAGGCGACCTTTGACGGCAGCGCCACGCAAGCGCAGGCTACCGTGTTTCCTGTACGGACCCTGACTGTCGTCAGCTACCCCCCCCTGAACTTCGACACCAGCAACAAGACCCTCTCGGTTTCCGGCTACTACTCGGTCAGGGGCCGTCCGCCGGTCACGCCACCAGCCAGCGCGGTGTATACGCGCACCGCTTCAGGCGGAACCCCACCCTACACCTACCGATCTTCGGACAGTGGCGTGGCGGTGGTCGACGGCGATTCCGGTGAGCTCAGGGCGGCGGCGAACGGCTTTAGCACGATCACCGTCAGCGACAAGGCCGGGCAGGAGGCCAGCTACCTGATCGTGGTAACGGGCGTGAAGGAAGTGGTGGACCTGAACAGAACCGCCAATCATGCCAATGCCATCAGCCAATGTGAGCAGCAGGGCCTTCAGCTCATGTCACTGGATGACTACAAGGCGTTCTGGCGACTCTATTACCCGTCCAGCAGTCCCGTGGCCCAATACGTGGGCTGGGGCAGCGGCACGCTCTGGTGCTGGAGCCGAACCAATGTCAATGCCAGCACGGCCTGGGCCTATAACCCCAATGGATCGGATGCCGACAGGAACGGGAGCAGTGCCACGAAGAATTATGCCTATCGAGTGGTTGGGCTGAGGTAGGACACACAGGATGGAACGGGTTTCGAACTGAGTGAACGCGCGTCGAACACACCACGGGAGCCTTCATATGAACAGGGCAGATAGTGCAAGAAAATCACGCAACGCGGGAACGTTGGATCCGGACTTCGCGGCCAATGGCCTTCTACAGCCCGACCCGACGAGTCGCGGCCAGGCTACCAGCGTCATCCGGGATGCGCAACGAAGTCACCTGATCTTCACCTGCAACCTGCCCCTGCCTCACCTCTATCGGGCCTCGGCCAATGGCGAAGTGGACCCAACCTTTGGCGCAGGCACAGGGTATGTACCGGTCATCTTCGTGCCGAACCGACAGGAGACTGCCGAACGCGTGCTGCAGCAGCCCGATGGCAGGATTGTCGTGATCGGGCTCTCGCACGATCAACCGTTGACGTTCACGGAATCGGCGGTCGCACGCTTCAACGTCGATGGTCGACCCGATCCGGGCTTCGGTTCAGGCGGTGTCGTGGTGCCGGATATCGTTCCCGAGGGGGCAACGCCCACCGGTCCGATCCACGGCGCCCTCCAGGCCGATGGCAAGATCCTGATCAGCTGCCGCTATTCCATTTTCGACGATCCCCGCCAACTGCAGGTTGGAGTATTGGCGCGCCTCAACACCAATGGGGCCCTCGACCGCACCTTCGGCCAGGACGGCGTTGTGGTGTTCCGGGGTGCATTCGACTACGAGCTCGGGGCAGTTCTGCCACAACCGGATGGCAAGATCGTGATCGGCACCCTCCATCACGAGCGTCCGAGCCGGGCGATGCTGGTGAGGCTCACCGGTTCAGGCGAGATCGATCGATCCTTCGGCAATAACGGCCAGGCCCCTGTCGCCTCGCAGGAAGTGCCGGGGTCGATCATCCTGGATCGCCAAGGCCGGCTGATCTGCACCGGCAACCAATTCCTTCAAACCCAGCCGGGTGCCATCGTGCTGCGGTTCAAGACCGATGGCAGTTTGGACCCGACCTTCAACAGCGCGCGCCAGGAAGGGTGTTACTGGCGAGAAATTGCACTGCTGCCCGATAGCAGGATCGTTGCCGTGGGACGGAGCCAATCCGACACGAGCCTTTTCGCGACGCTGAAGGCAGATGGAGCGCTGGATCAGATTGCCACGGGATATCCCGGCGAGTATCGGTCGCTTGCGCAGCAGCCGTCGGTGCCACGCTGTGTCGTGGTGGGCGACCTGTCCGAGACCCCGACGGTCTTCGGGCTTCGTCTGCCCACGACTCCACTTCCCGAGGACACCGACTTTGTCGACTACAACTGGAATGGCTGGGAAAAAGGGCCGGCGGCTGCCGACCCCCGCGACTTGGTGATCAGGCACGCTGCCGGTATCTGGTATCTGTGGAACTACACGCACACCGACGATTCCGAAGGCGTCATTCTGCACAAGACCTTTATCCTGGAACCCGGTCGCCGGTATGAGTTCGCGATAGAGGTCAAAAGATACGAGGGGCGCTTTGCCGTACCGATCCTGTCCACCTCGGCCAATGGCGCGACGGTGGGAGCAGAACTGGCAGTGACCGATCTGAACAACTGGATGCCACTCAAGGGCACCTTCACCCCATCAGTGCGCACGGTGGAACTGGCGATTGTCAGCCATCTCGCCACCGGTCGCGGCAACGACTACATGATCAAGGGCCTCGTGGTCAGGGCGCTGTCCTGAAAACCGGGTGTCACGATGTGATCCTCGCCCTTGCCGGCTCTGCACATCCGGGATATCTCGGCCATGCGCAGGGGGTAGTGAGCGGCATGTTGCGTGCCCTGTCAATCAGCCCCCGAACTGGCTCTGGGTCCCGCTCATCACACTAGCGGGACCCACTTTCCCTAGAGGACATCAAACCCCCGCTGCAGATCCTCGATCAACGACTCCACCGCCTCCAACCCGATATGCAGGCGAATCACCGGATGGCTCGCCGCCACCGGGAACTGCCGATCACCCAGGTCGGCCAGCGTCACCAGACTCTCGTAACCGCCCCACGACGCCCCCAGCCCGAACAGCTGCAAGGCATCGATGAACGCCTCGGCCTGGCGCTTGTCGGCCTCGGCGAATTCGAACGACAGCAGGCCGTTGCTGCCGCTGAAGTCGCGTTGCCACAGCGCATGCCCCGGATGCTCCGGCAAGGCCGGGTGGAACACCTGCCGCACCTGTGGCTGTGCCTGGAGCCATTGGGCGATTTCCACCGCCTGGCGCTGGTGCACCTCCAGCCGCGCCGCCAGGGTCCGCGCACCGCGCAGCACCAGGTAGGCGTCGTCCGGGCTGACGGTGTTGCCGAAGCTGTCGCTCATGCGTGACAACGCCGGCCAGGCGGCCTCGGTGGTACAGACACTGCCCATCACCACGTCGCTGTGGCCGGCCAGGTACTTGGTCAGGGCCATGATCGAGATGTCCGCGCCCAGTGCCAGCGGCCGGTACTGGTAGGCCGAGCCCCAGGTATTGTCCACCGCCACCAGGATGTTGCGCGGCTTGCACAGGGCGATGATCGCCGGCAGGTCGGCCAGTTCGTACAGCAACGAGCCCGGTACCTCGCAATAGACCATCCGCGTGTTGGCGCGCAGCCGGGCTTCAAGGTCCTGGCCATCGGCCGGGAAGTACTCGACCTCGATGCCGAACGGCCCGAGAAACTCCCTCGCCAACTGACGCACCGGTCCATACACGCCATCGGTGATCAGCACATGGTCGCCCGGACGCAGGTAGGCCAACAGGGTCTGCGCCACCGCCGCCAGACCGGTGCCGAACAACCGGGTGCGGTGGCCGCCTTCCAGCTCGGTCACCAGGTCTTGCAGGGCAAAGGCCGTGGGATTGCCGCGGGCGCCGTAGCTCAGTACCTGTTCGTGGTCGCGTCGGCGACGGGCTTCGCGCATTTGCGCAACGTTGTCGAACAGCACCGTGCTCAGGCGCGTCACCGGCACGTTCACCGCCCGTGCCCCATGGCCACCAGCCGTACGCGCGGCATGGACCAGACGAGTGCGCACATCGACGGCGGCAGCCGGTGGCAGCGGGCTCAGGCTGGCGATCTCGGCCTCGGTCATCTGCCCCAGCAGTCCGGTTTCCCAGGCCAGGTACTGGCGTGCCGCGTCCTTGTTGCCGGAATGGCGGTCGTGGGTGAAGAACAGGAAGTCGATGCAACGTTCATCGGGCAAGGCCGCCGCGTCGCTGACCAGCGCCAGCCCGGCCGCCTGCCAGCTGGCAAGGTCCCCCGCCAGCAGCCGCGCGGCGGCCTGTTGCGCCGGTGGCAATTCCAGCAGCGCCAGGCGGGCGACCGCCGGATCATCCGCAATCAGTACCAGTGGCCGCTGCTCTGCAGCCACCTGGGCCGCCAGCAACGGGCGGATCGACCATTGCGAGCCGGCCAGATGGCGTTTGCGAAAACTCATGCCCGGACGCAGGTCGATCAGCGCCACGGCATCTTCAGCCAACGCGCCCAACAGCTCGGGCGCGCTGATGCTCGGCAGCGCCGGCTGTTCGTCGGTGGCCGGCAGCGGCAACCGCAGGCCACTGTGCAAGCCGCCTTCGAGTACCTGGGCGTCATGCCCCAGTTGCCGCAACCAACTGGCGACGATCGGCGCCCGCACGCCATCATCGTCGAACAGCACCAGCCGTGCCTGGCGCACGCCGATGTAGAGGTCGGTGGCCTGGATCAACTGGCCGCCCGGTGTGTGTTGCGCGCCGGGCAAAGTGCCGAGGGCGAATTCTTCGGCACTGCGCACGTCGCAGAGGAACAGGCTGCCCTCACCGCTCTCGGCCCAGGCGGCAACCTGCGCGGCACCGACATTCGGTACGGCGGCGCGCTGCGCCAGCTTCCGCGCCGCCACGCGCTGCTGCTCGACACCGGCCGGCGCCTGCTCGTCGCGGTAGCGCCGGGTGCTGCCATGCTCCAGTTGCAGGTCGGCCAGGTACCAGCCCTGGGTACCGTTCTCCAGGGCATAGACCGGGTTCTTCACGCCCAGGTTGATCAGGGTCTGCGCGCCGATGATGCCGCGGGTACGGCCGGCGCAGTTGACCACCACCGGCGTCGCTTCGTCCGGCACCAGGTCGTGCAGGCGATAGCCCAGCTCGCCGTTGGGGCAGCAGATCGAACCGGGGATGGTCATCTTGCGGTATTCGTCGAACGGCCGGCCATCGAGCAGCACCAGCGGCCGGCCGTCGGCCTGCCAGGCCGCCAGTTCAGTGGCGCTGATGTGCGGCGTGTGGCACGCCTCTTCGACCCGTTCGCCAAAGGCCTTGGATGGCACGTGGACGCCGGCGAACAGTTGCAGGCCGGCCGCCTGCCAGCCGTTGGCGCCGCCTTCGAGGCGGTGGACCTGACGGTAGCCCAGCTCGGCCAGGCGCTGCGCCGCGCGCAGCGACAGCTCGCCGCCGTCCTGGTCGTAGATCACCAGGCGCACCGCCGGGTTCGGGGCCAGGCGCCGGGCTTCCAGCTCCAGGCGGCTATAGGGCAGGTGCACGCCATGGAACAGGTGCGCCTCGCCGTACTGGCCGTGCTCACGGACGTCGAACAGGGCGATTTCCCGGCCATCGAACAGCCACGTCTGCAACTGCGCCGGGGTAATGGTTGTACTCACGAAAGCCTCGTCTCGGGATGATGCAGTGAGGGCGGCAGCCGCTGTCGCAGCGGCCGGCCGGTCTTCGAAGAATAGGGGTTACGCGTAGGCCCTGATCGACGGCGCCATCTGCGACTTGTTGTAGTTGAGCACCGTGCCATCGTCCTGCACGCCGTAGCGCCCTTCCAGGGATTCCAGCGGGCGGCCGTAGAGATGGAAGTGCAAGGTCGCCTGTTCGCCATCGACACGGATGCTGTGCAGGTCTTCGCCGAGGAAGGCGATCGAGGTACCCGGCTGCACCACCACTTCGCGCGCAAGCTCCAGCACCGCCCGGGTCGGATCGCTGCCATCGTCGCGGCGGGCATAGACGCGGTTCAGCTCCTGGCCCTCGATGGCGCTGATCACCGCCCAGGTCTCGTGGTTGTGGGCGACGGTGTTCTTGCCTGGCAACAACGAGTTCAGGTACAGGGTCGGGGTTTCGCCGTCGTCGTTGAGGCGGTAGCGGAACGCGGTGTTGCCCTCGCCCGCCACCGGCGCCGGAAAGCTGTCGAAGTTGAACAGGTCACGGCGCTCGGCCAGTTCCTCCAGCAGCGCGACGATCTGCTCCAGGGCTGCGCGGTCGACGCCACGCTGGTGGATGGCGCGGATCTTCACCAGGAAAGATTCGATCACGTGGGCGCGTTCGGTAGTGCTCATGGGCAAGTTCCTCAAAGGGTGGATCACGGTCAGACGGACAGGCTGAAGGGGCTGATATTGGTCAGGCGGAACGGGTCGGCCGCTGGCGGGCGACGGTGGTCGCCGAGGGCGTGCCGGAGGAATTCGCGGGTCCGTTCGCTCCGCGGCTGCTGGAAGATCTGCCCGGCGCTGCCGGACTCGACGATGCGACCGTTCTCGGTGAAATAGACCACGTCGCTGATCTCCTCGGCGAAGCGCATTTCGTGGGTGACCAGCACGCAGGTCATGCCCTCCTCGGTCAACTCGCGAATCACCGTCAGCACTTCGCCGACGGTTTCCGGGTCGAGGGCCGACGTCACCTCGTCGAACAGGATCAGCTCCGGGCGCATCGCCAGGGTGCGGGCGATCGCCACGCGCTGCTGCTGGCCGCCGGACAGCTGGCCGGGATAGGCCTCGGCCTTGTGCTCCAGGCGCACCTTGGCCAGTAGTTGCCGGGCCTGTTGCTCGGCCTCGGCGCGGCGGCGGCCGAGCACCTTGCAGGGGGCGATCAGCAGGTTCTCCAGTACCGACAGGTGCGGGAACAGGTTGTATTGCTGGAAAACGAAAGGTGGGGATCCGCCTGTTCCAGAAACAGGGCCGACAGAAACAGCTCACCGAACCGGGCCGACAGTTGCTGCGCCATGCCCGGCAAATGCTCTCGCTCAACGACGAAGTACTCAACTCACTGCAAGAGAGCCATCTCAGCGGCGTGCTGCGCATCGGTTCGCCCCATGACATCGCCGACACCATCCTGCCGCCGATCCTCAGCCACATCGCCCGCTCGGCCCCGCGCTTGCGTCTGGAGATCGACGTGGGCCGCAGCCCGTACCTGATGGAGGATCTGCACCGGGGCAAGATCGACATGGTGATTTCCACCCGCGAGGACTCGCGACTGCAGGGCTTCGCCCTGCGCACCTCGCCGGTGTGGTGGATCTGCTCGGCGCAATACATCCATGTGCCGAACGAGCCGTTGCCGCTGATCCTGGTGGAGGAACCGAGCATCTATCGGCGTTATGCCATCGAAGCGCTGGAGCGCGCCGGGATTGCCTGGCGCCAGGCGTACCTGGCATCGAACCTGATCGGTATCAAGGCGGCGATCCGCGCCGGGTTGGGCGTGACGCCGCGCAGCATGGAACTGCTGGGGCCGGACATGCGGGTGCTGGGCGAGAACGACGGCTTGCCGCGGTTGCCGGACGTCACCTACCACCTGTGGATCCGGCCAAATACGGTGAACCCACTGGTGCGCCGAGCCTACGACCTGATCCGCGCGAGCCAGGGGCTGTAGCGGTTCGGCACCCCATCCTGTGGGAGCCGGCTGGCTGGCGATCGCGCTCTCGCAGCCACCTCCCGCTCGCCTGACCTGGCGCCATCGCCAGCCAGCCGGCCCCACCGGTACAGCGTCAAGCGCCTGGCTTGTGCCCGGCACGACTTCAAACTGTCATCACTCGTTTATCCGTTCGCCATCTTCGAGCCGTACTGTCGCCCTCCAATGAGATCGATCTCAAGGACGCGACAATGACCGATTTGAAAGAAGTGGCCCGCCTGGCCGGCGTGTCCCGGGCGACCGCCGCCCGCACCTTCGCCACCCCCGAGGTGGTCCGCCCGGCCACCCGCGAGCAGGTCTTCGCCGCCGCCCGCGAGCTGGGTTTCCGCCCCAATCACCTGGGCCGCCAACTGCGCCTGCAACAGACCAACCTGATCGGCGTGGTAGTGCCCAACCTGCTCAACCCGGTGTTCGCCGAACAATTCCAGGCCATGGAGCGCGCCGCCAGCGCCTGGGGCTACAACCTGCTGCTGGCGACCACCGACTATGCCGCCGAACGCGAAAGCGCGGTGGTCGAGGAACTGCTGCGCCAGCGGGTCGACGGCCTGATCCTGACCGTCACCGACGCCGAACAGAACCCCCTGCTTGAGAGCCTGGCCTGCGAGGACACGCCCTTCGTGCTCGCCTACCACCAGCCGGACAACACCGACTACTGCGCCGTCTCGGTCGACAACCGTGCCGGCATGGCCCTGGCCACCCGCTACCTGCTGGAGGCCGGGCACACGCGGATCGGCATGGTCGCCGGCCCCGCCCTGCAGTCGGACCGCGCGCGGCTGCGTTATGCCGGCTACTGTGACGCCCTACGCGAGCGCGGCCTGGAGCCCCTGCCGGTGATCGAGATGCCGGCGCATATCCGCGCCGACTTCGCCGCCCTCGAACCGCTGCTGCGTGGCCCGCAACCGCCCAGCGCGCTGGTCTGCTCCAACGATCTGCTGGCGATCAGCCTGATCGCGGAATTGCGCCGCAACGGCTGGGGCGTCCCCGAACGGTTGTCGGTCATCGGTTTCGACGGCATCGCCATCGGCACCCAGATGCATCCGTCCCTGTGCAGCGTGGTCCAGCCGATCACCACCCTGGCGAACACCGCCATCGAACACCTGCTGGCGCGCATCAACGGCGCCAGTCCCACTTCCCAATGCCTGCCCTGTCATATCCGGCCCGGCGAAAGCATGCGGCCCTACGAGGAAACGCTTCATGACCAAGCTCATCATGACCAAGCTCCGTAAGCCCCTGGCGGCCCTGCTGCTCGGTGCGGTCGCCAGCCTCGCCCACGCCGGCGAAACCGCGATCTGCTACAACTGCCCGCCCGAATGGGCCGACTGGGGCAGCCAGCTCAAGGCGATTGCCGACAGTACCGGCGTGCAGGTACCACTGGACAACAAGAACTCTGGCCAGGCCCTGGCGCAGATCGTCGCCGAACGCGCGGCGCCGGTCGCCGACGTGGTCTACTACGGCGTGACCTTCGGCCTGCAGGCGCAGAAGGCCGGGGTGCTGGGCGAGTACAAGCCCAGACACTGGGACGAGATTCCCGCCGGCCTCAAGGACCCGGCCGGGCACTGGTTCGCCATTCACTCCGGCACCCTCGGCCTGATGGTCAACGTCGACGCCCTCGGTGGCCTGCCCGTGCCACAGAGCTGGGCGGATCTGCTCAAGCCCGAGTACAAGGGCATGGTCGGCTACCTGGACCCCTCCAGCGCCTTCGTCGGTTATGTCTCGGCGGTGGCGATCAACCAGGCCATGGGCGGCAACCTGGACAACTTCGCCCCGGCCATCGACTATTTCCGCAAGCTGGCGAAGAACGCACCGATCGTGCCCAAGCAGACCGCCTATGCACGCGTGCTCTCGGGTGAATTGCCGATCCTGGTCGACTACGACTTCAACGCCTACCGCGCTCGCTACAAGGACCAGGCCAATGTCGCCTTCGTGATCCCCAGGGAAGGCAGCCTCAGCGTACCCTACGTGATGAGCGCGGTGGGCAACGCCCCGCATCGGGCCAATGCCGAGAAGGTGCTCGATTTCGTCCTCTCGGACCAGGGCCAGGCCCTGTGGGCCAACGCCTACCTGCGCCCGGTGCGGCAGATGAAGATGCCGCCGGAAGTGGCTGCACGCTTTCTGCCAGACAGCGATTACGCCCGCGCCGGCGTGGTCGACTACGAGCACATGGCCGCCGTGCAGGAAGCCTTCGCCACCCGCTACCTGAGCGAGGTGAAGTAAGTGTCGCTGGTGCTCGACGAACGCCAGATCGCCCGTCCTCGCCACTGGCCGCAACTGCGCCCGCCTTCAGCGGCAACCTGGGCGCTGGCTCCGGCGATGGCGCTGCTGCTGGCGTTCTGGTTGCTGCCGCTGGCCCATCTGGTCCAGCTCGGTGCTGAAAGCCGTGACACCACTGGCAGCGGCTATTGGCAGGTGCTGAGCAGCCCGCAATACCTGGGGAGCCTGCTGCAGACCGTGTTGCTGGCAGCATTGACGACCCTGGCGGCGCTGCTGGTCGGCGGCATCAGCGGCGTGTTCCTGGCTCGCCAGCGGTTCTTCGGCCGTTCATTGCTGGTCGCCCTGCTGACCTTCCCCCTGGCCTTTCCCGGCGTGGTGGTGGGCTTCCTGGTGATCCTGCTGGCCGGCCGCCAGGGCCTGTTCGCCCAACTCGGCCTGCAACTGGCGGGCGAGCGCTGGATCTTCGCCTATTCGCTGGCCGGCCTGTTTCTCGGCTACCTGTACTTCTCCATTCCACGGGTGATTCTCACCGTAATGGCCGCCTGCGAGAGCCTCGACCGCAGCCTGGAAGAGGCCGCCCGCTCTCTCGGTGCCGGGCTCTGGCAAGTGGTACGCGACGTGATCGTGCCGGGCCTGGCGCCGGCTCTGGTGTCCTGCGGGGCGATCTGCTTCGCCACCGCGATGGGCGCCTTCGGCACCGCCTTCACCCTCGGCACCCGGCTCAACGTCACCCCGGTGGCGATCTACAACGTGTTCACCAACTACGCCAACTTCGCCGTGGCCGCCGCGCTGTCGGTGGTGCTCGGTGGCGTGACCTGGATCGTGCTGCTGTTGGCCCGGCGCCTGGTCAAGCAGTCGGGGAGCGTACTGTGAAACGTTCGAGGCTGTTCTTTGCGCAACTGGCGTTCACCCTGCTGGTCTGCGCCTTCATGCTGGTGCCGGTGCTGCTGTCGCTGCTCGCCGGGGTCACCCGCAACTATTTCCAGGGCCCGTCCAGCGGCCTGACCTTCGCCTGGCTGGCGCAGGTCTGGCAGGCCTATGCCGGCACTGTCTGGCTGTCCCTGCGACTGGCCCTGGCCTGCGCCGTCTGCGTGTGCCTGATCGGCGTGCCGGCGGCCTACGCCCTGGTGCGGATGAACAACCGTTTCAGCCGGGCCTTCGAGGAGCTGATGGTGCTGCCGGTGGCGATGCCGGGCCTGGCCAGTGCCCTGGCGCTGCTGCTGAGCTACGGCCAGTTCGGCGCCTTTCGCGGCAGTTGGCTGTTCATCCTGGTCGGGCACGTGCTGTTCACCCTGCCCTTCCTGGTACGCCCGGTGATGGCGGTGATGCAGCGTCAGCGGTTGCCGTTGCTCGAAGAGGCCGCCGCCAGCCTGGGCGCGGGTCCCTGGCGGCGTTTCTTCAACGTGGTGGTGCCCAACAGCCGTGCCGGCATCCTCGCGGGCGTGCTGATGGTGATCACGCTGTCGCTGGGCGAGTTCAACCTGACCTGGATGCTCCACACGCCGATGACCAAGACCCTGCCCGTGGGCCTGGCCGACAGCTACGCCTCGGCGCGGCTGGAAGTCGCCAGTGCCTACACGTTGATTTTCCTCTTGCTGATCGTGCCGCTGCTGATCGCGGTCCAGGCCATCAGCGCCCGTCTGTCCCGTGGAGAACGCCCATGACCGGCACCCCGATTCGCCTGCAAGGCTGCCGCAAGACCTTTCCCGATGGCACGGTGGCCTTGCACCAGTTGGACCTGGAGATAGAACCCGGCGAGATCCTGGCGATCCTCGGCCCATCCGGCTGCGGCAAGACCACCACCCTGCGCCTGATCGCCGGCCTGGAGCGCCCCGACAGCGGCCAGGTGCACTTTGGCCAACAGGACGTCACCGGCCTGCCGATCGAGCGGCGCGACGTTGGCATGGTGTTCCAGAACTACGCGCTGTTCCCCAATCTCAACGTCGCCGAGAACGTGGTCTACGGGCTCAAGGTGCGGGGCGTGGCCGCCGCCGAGCGCAAGCGCCGCTGCGCCGAACTGCTGGAACTGGTCGGCCTCGAAACATACGGCCAACGCGCGATCCACGAACTGTCCGGCGGCCAGCGCCAGCGCGTCGCCCTCGCCCGTGCGCTGGCGCCCAGCCCTCGGGTTCTGCTGCTGGACGAACCGCTGGCGGCGCTGGACGCCCAGTTGCGCGAACGCCTGCGCAGCGAACTCGACCAACTGCTGCGCAGCCTGGGCATCACCTCAGTGTTCGTCACCCACGACCAGGGCGAAGCCATGGCCCTGGGCGACCGGATCCTGGTGATGGAGCAGGGCCGCGTCGCGCAACTGGGTACGCCACGGGAAATCTACCAACAGCCCGCCAACGCCTTCGTCGCCGGTTTCGTCGGCAATCTCAACGCCTTCACCGTGCTCGACTACTCCCGCGACGGCCTGCGGGTCGAAGGCGGCGAACTGCCCTGGAGCGGCCCACGGCAACCCACCACGGTCTATTGCCGCCCCGAGCACCTGCGCGTCATGGAGCACGGTGCCGGGCATCTGCGCGGGCGCCTGCTGGGGCAGTTCTTCCAGGGAGCCCAAAGCCGCCTGCTGGTCGATATCGGCGCCACGCAACCGCTGCTGGTCGACAGCAGCGACGCACAGATCCACGCCACCGGCGCACCGATTTCCCTCGCCATCGAGCCCCAGGCGTTGTTCACCCTGCAATCGTGAATGTTTTCCCCGTACGAGAGGCTTCCTTGAATTCTTCGTTTCTCATCGCCCAGATCAGCGACCCGCACCTCAAGGCCGGCCAGCGCCTGACGTATGGCGTGGTCGATACCCTGGCCGCCCTGCGCCGCGCCGTCGAGCACCTGAACGCGAGCATCCCGCGCCCGGACATCGTGGTGGTCAGCGGCGACCTGGTGGACTTCGGCCGGCCGGACGAATACGCCGTGCTCGCCCCCGAGCTGGCGCGCCTGCAGATGCCCTGCTACCTGGTGCCCGGCAACCACGACCATCGCGAACACATGCTGGCCGGCCTGCCCGCGCATCGCTACCTGCCAGAGTCGGCAGAGGGGCCGCTGGACTGGGTGGTGGACGAGCACCCGGTGCGCCTGATCGGCCTGGACTCGACCACACCCGGCGCCCATGGTGGCTGCGTCACCGACGCGCAACTCGAATGGCTCGACGAGCAGTTGGGGCTACGTCCCGAAGTGCCGACGCTACTGATCCTGCACCACCCGCCCTTCATCAGCGGTATCGGCCACATGGACCGCGAGTCGTTTCAGGGCGCCCCGGCGCTGGAAGCGGTGATAGCCCGCCATCCCCAGGTCGAACGCCTGCTCTGTGGGCACCTGCACCGCGCCATGCAGCGGCGCTTCGGAGGGAGTGTCTGTTGCGTCTGCCCGGGGACTTCCCACCAGATCGTCCTCGACTTGCAGGACACGGCGCCCGCACATTTCAATCTCGAGCCCGCCGGTTACCTGCTGCATGCCTGGCACCCGCAGCGCGGGCTGGTGACGCACAACGGGGTGTTCGGGGAATATGCGGGACCGTATCCGTTTTATGATGAGAATGGGTTGATTGATTGAGGTAGGACCGTGGCGTTAGCCAGTGCCAGCGGCCAGCAATGGCTAATTGATACTTGCTTTCGGTACTATCCGCGCTCTTTCAGGATGATCGAAGGCAAGCCATGGACCTCACCTTTTTTATCGCGCAGTTCGGGAGCATATTTGGCTGGGCGGTCGCGCTGATACTGCTGAGCGGACTGCTCAAGACCTCCTGGGCCAAAGGCCATATCGGCGAACTGCTGGTCCGTCTGTTCGCGCACTGGCGGCTGGACAAGCAGACCTATCGTCGTCTGCACAACGTCACCCTGGGCACACTGGACGGCACCACGCAGATTGATCACGTATTCATCTCGCCCTACGGCATCTTCGTCCTGGAAACCAAGAACATGCGCGGCTGGATTTTCGGCGACGAAAAACAGCCACAATGGACACAGAAAATCTATCGAAACAGCTTCAGGTTCCAGAACCCGCTACGGCAGAACTACAAGCATCTCAAGGCTCTGGAGGCCACCCTGGGCGTCGCACCCGAACATCTGCACTCGGTCATCACCTTCATCGGTGGCAGCACCTTCAAGACCGTGATGCCGGCCAACGTCACTCAGGGCATCGGCTTCATTCGCTACATCAAGTCTTTTCAGGAACCGGTGTTCAGCGAGACTGAGGTCGACACTCTGCTGCAAGCCCTGCAAACCGTTCGCCGCGCCGCTTCGCTGGCGACTCACCGTGAACATGTACAACACCTGAAACTGCGTGGCGATCCGAATGCCGAACGGCAATGCCCGAAATGCGGCAGCGCCCTGCTGCTTCGTACAGTGAAGGCCGGAGCGAATGCGGGGAAACAGTTCTGGGGGTGTTCGACCTATCCCAGATGTCGGATCACTCAAGAACTGTAGACACGCCTGATGATGAACGAACAAGGACTGCGAGGGCGAGGACTGGGCCCTTCGCCTTGACACAACACTCGTAACATCCAGCAATGTACGAATAGGCTTCCCAAAATAACACCGGTTTCCCACGCATTTTGAGCATGGGAGAATATTGCCGCGCCCCCTCGTACAGGTGAAATCCGGTGTTCTTCAATGAGAAAAATCATGCATAGCCGATACGGCAAACCCTCGACCAGATAGTCTGAAAAACTGAGACAGCTACGCGCCGATTTAGCAATGTTCGACAAGGAGCTGAGCAAAACCAGCAATGACCTCTATCAGGTATGGCTACCATTCGGACTTGGAGCCTGCATGGCGCTGGGCGTCTTCATTCTCGTTTCGTTGATGCGGCACTGATGCATTAGAGCGCAGAACAACTCGCCTCTCGTGTCAATCAGCGCTCGATCTGAAATCTTGAGGCGCATTGCAATCAGCGGTGAATCCGGGGAACCTCTGATAGCCGTAACGGGGGCCTTCCTCGAAGGACATCGCAGTCATGGCGTGCGAAAAAAGCGTCGCCAGATATCGGGAGCATGCCATGGAACTGAAATTCAGCCACGTCGACGTACTGGTCCAGGACCTCGAAGAAGCCTGTACCTATTACGCACAGATACTCCAGGCCAGGATCTCCACCACGCAGGTCTGGGACCGTGGCGGTCTGCATGTGCGCTACGCCGTCGCCCTGATTGGCCATGAACGCTTCATGCTGGTACAGCCGCTGGCGGGCAACCTGAAACAACTGCTGGATACCGTGGGCGAAGGCATGATCTATCGCCATTGCTACACCACGCCGGATATCGAAAAGGCCTACGATGAACTGCTCGCCTCCGGGGTCCAGCCGGAAGACGAGAACGGCAGGCCCTTGAGCCGCGAGGACCTGCAGTCACCTTCCGGGGCACGCATCATCTGGCTGCCCAAGCGTTTTGGACACTTCTCCATCGAGATTCTTGAAGAAAAGACGCTGGAAGCGTTCCTGGAGAAGGCGTTTGCCTGACACTGAACCCGCCACCAGACGATCGGGTGCCGCTCTGGCTCCACGCCTTAGCCAGGCGGAAAGTCCTCATAGGACTTGGGAAGGTAGCCCCAGATTCTCAGCACATCGGCACGCACTTCGAACTCGAAGCCAATTCGTGCCACAAGCCGGGATATTTCATCGGTGTGATCGATGAACTTGCGCGCAAGCAGGATTCCTTCCGAAGGAACAGCTTCCAGCAAGCCGATATCGAACCACTCGACGCACGCGAAGGGAAACGGCAGGTGGTAAAACCATTCGACATCCCATCCCGAGATATACCCGCTGACGGACTTGTGCCGATAGGAGGGGCACCACCCTTCCAACGCCCGGAAATGGCTGATCAGCTCATCCCAGCGGGTATTGTTCGCCGCGCTTGCCAGGTTTCTCGCCGCCACGGCCGCCTGGATTTTCTTGCGTGTTGCAGCATCGTGGCCAGCGCCGGCCCCCGGTAACTCACTCATGTTCAGACCTGTCGGTTTTTCGCATTCGGACTCGAATGTTCCCTGCGATAACGCATCACGCCATCCCGGCCACGGTCAGCGATACCGGGTTGCAGGTATCACCGCACCTGGCCGGACCGCAGAGACTCAAGCACCTAAAAGCCAAAACGATACCACTTGTTCGCCTGCACGCTCATGGCTACGTTCTCGGAAGAAGCGATCTCCTGTTCAACCTCATCGTTGGCGGGTTGAGGTAGCTCCGCCGCGGCATGCAGCGTGGCAATGAGCGTGCGGAGGGCATCTTCGCGTTCGAATCGCTCGAGTTCCGCAACGAATTCCGCTTCCACCGCGAAAATCTCTTCGGCAGAAGGCAGGCGGACCGGGGCACGTTGGCGCACCAAGGCCTCGCAGACCGGTTCGAATGCCTCATGGACAAACGCCGGTTTCTCTCGGGACTTGTACATGTCGCGAAGAAACGCCGGGGTGATGCTTGTGCAGACCTGCTCGCTGAACTTGACGATTTCCTCTTCCGTCAGCATGAAGTCGACCGCCAGTGGTTCGAGGAGGTCGGGAAGCAGGTCGACCATTTCCTTGGCATCGTCGACGATGAGGAAATCCATGAGCACCTTGGACAGTGAACTCGCCCCGATACCGACGCCGAGCCCGCCCAACACTCCGCCTACCGTGGCGCCAACGGCCGTGCCCGCCCCCGGAAAAATCAGGGAGCCCAGAGCGGCGCCGCCGGCAGCACCGCCCGCCGCGCCAGCAATCCCACCGGCGACACCCGAGGCATTGACCAGCAGGTTCTTGCTCACCTGTGCCCAGGAGACATTCCTGGAAACAGCCGCGCGATACACGTCAGGCGAGGTCATCACCAACGTGACGACGACCCCGGAGACGACGTTGGTACGCAACGATTTCGCCGCGTAGTTGCGGGCGGCCATGCCCTTCATCGCCTGGCCGTTCATCGCTGACGCGTACTGGATGATGAAGCGCTTGCCCAACTCGGTCTTGAAGACCGCATCGATGGCTTTCTTGGCCACGATCTTGCCCACGCCCCCCACCAGCCGGGTGCGAAGCAACTGTGCGGTAAGTACCCCGGACAGCATGGACACACCGGCGACCTTGAGGCCCACGACCAGGGATGACCTGAGGGCCACCTTGCTGTCCACGCCCTGCGCCCGAAGGGTCACGAAGGTGATGGCAAAGGACAGGGAGAACGCGAAGGTCGTCGACACCGCACGCGACTTGATGTCGTAGACGATGCTGTCGATATTACCGGCCTTGGCAATGTTCACGGCCTGCCGATAGGTGATCGAGCCCTCCTTGACCAACTCCTCCGCACGCCCGGGATCGGTGACACCGGGTACCTGCCCGTCCTGGATGCGTTGGCGCATCAGTTCCACGGCGTCCTTGTACTGGTCCTTGGGCACCTCGATGACCTGGTTCGGATAACGATACTGACCATTATCGAAGGCGGCATTGATCGATTCCCTGGCGCTCTGGCAGTACTTCGTCTGGATCTGGACGCCGTCGACGATGCGATCGGCACCGTTGAGCTCCCGGGTCTTGCCCGTGAGTTCGACCTTGCGACCGGACAACACATCGTTCAGTGCGTTGGCGTCTTCGGCGGCGTAGCCGTGGCCGGTGTTTTTCGTCCGATAGTGATTGATGTTGGTCTGTTCGATGCCGCCTGAAACCAGCGGGGACACCAGGTGGCTCACATCGATTTTCGCCCTTCGCGTCCTTGCCAGCTCGCTGAGCGTGCGGGATGGCTGTTCACGGGTTACCAGCTCGGACATTCCAATTTTCCTGAGGCCAAACAAGATGGCCACTTGATACCATTCAACGGCTTGCACGGGCAAATCGATTGATCGCCATTTCGAGGCGGCCATTATCCAGAAGAGGTACACTTTTATTATGAAGTCGTATTCCTGGACATGAACGGACCCAACACAGCTTCACGCCCGTTATATGACTACCGGCCAAGTAATGAGGAGGACATTAATATCAAAAAGCCATACCCCTTATTTGATCCGGCCCGTCATTCCTGAACTACAAGTGCGCGAATCAGCCGCAGTCCAGCCCGCTGGAGCGCCACAGGGCAGAGGATGCCAAGGAGCCCGGGTATTGTAAGCGACAGGAAACACTCCCGCCGAGTTTGTCGAACAGTTCAAACATCTTATCAATGAAACTTAATATGGATTGACTGACCAGTCACTCTTGACTATACCGTCCTCCAGGGATGGAACCCGGTCATCGACGATCTCAGGAAAGATCGTTTCAAGTTGAAGCAATTCCCGTCCCTTCTGGTACAGCAGTACGCGAAAGGACGCCGGGCATTTCGCGTTGTCATGGAAGGACAGACGCCTTGAGCATTCTCGATAGCAGTATCAAACCGTCCGCAGAGGACCAGGCCGACCGTTTCACCGTACGCCATCTCGGCGACTGGCTGGTGTTCTGCCTGATTCTCTATATCAGCAGCGAACTGGACCGCCTCCTGGGGCTCTGGCTTCTACTGATCCCCCTGCTCACCGCCCCTGCTCTGATCGCGTCCTGCAGCTTTGTCGTGGGGTTCGTGGCAAATCTCTGGAAACGTCGCTGGAAACGCCTGGTCTCGGTCGTTGTGGCTCCGGTGATCACCGTCGGCCTGCTGGCGGCCTCGTTCCACTACGGGGTAGACGCCGGCTGGGTGAGCTTTCAACTGAAGCGGCATATCTACATGGAAATGGTACGCAGCCTGCCGCAGTCCTCCGCGAAATATCATGAGTGGAGTTGGGGCTCGACGGGCGGCGATATCGGTACGAACGTCACCTACACCCTTGTCTACGATGAAACGGACAAGCCGCTCACCCAGCCCAAGAACGACAGGCAATGGCAGGAGACTGCATCGGTGCAGCCCTACGGGCATCACTTCTTCCTGGTGACCGAACTGCGTTGAGGATCGCCAGCCGGCAAGCGGCATGATCCTCAACCTGGGCGAGCATCATCCACCATCAGTAGGTCCGGGGCGTGTCACTCGAACGCGATACCTGATTTGCCGTTCGAACTCGTCGTCCGGGTTTTCCTGGGTTTCAAGCACCGTCAGGAACCCGGAACGCTCAAGACCGGCCAGGTCCTCAAGCGTCCACCCTGCGGGAAAATCGCTGGAAACATCCTTGCCCTGATGCTCAATCCAGTGGGAGACCCCGAAAGGCAGGTAGCCCTGCCACTCCGACTTATAGGTGATATCGTCAGCCCCGCTGGCTGCCAACAGCGCCTCAATCCTGCCCCTGATGATTTGCTGACGATCACTCATGCTGATCCCTATTTCTCACGCAAAGCCAACACCGCCAGCACCGCGCCCCAGATCACCGAAACACCCTAGTTGAGTCGCTGGTACAGGCCAAACAGGTGCCCGTCGGCAAAGGCCTTGGCCATCATCGCCACCGTGGTGATCGACAGGATGACACAGATCGCCGAGAACACGGCGAAACCGGACGAGGACAGCAGTCGCTTGCCGAGAAACACCCAGAGCAACGCCGCCAACGTCAGCGAGATGAACATCACCAGCCCCGACAGGTTATGGATCTGCTGCGAGAGCGATGGTGGGGCCCGTACGCAGCCCTGGTCGCAGGAAAAGTAGCCGGTGGCCAGGCTCGCCAGGCCATGCACGAAGATCAGCGCCGCACTTAGCAGCGCCAGTCGCGAGCCCCTGAACTGCCTGGCTACACCCAGGGCAAAGAGCATGAACCAAAGCCCCGGTGGGAAGTTGTTGAGCCAGGCCGAGAAGCCGCGAGTCGGTGCACCCTCGGCGCCCAATTGGCTCATGGCCTGCTCCAGGTGGCTGTAGCCCGGGGAGGCCAGCGCGGTCAGGGCAACGCCCAGCAACAGCCAGAACGGAATCAATACGCCCGATCCGCAACTGGCGGATGAAGCCCCGCCGGACATGCCGCTGCTGCACAAGCATGAAAGTCCCCACGGCTGGGGTCGCTACGCGCAACTCGCCGGGCTGGTGCTGCCCGGCCACTCGGCCGGCCCCACCTATGATCGGTACGCACTGCTGATCGAAGCGGCGAAAGCCGGTATCGGCATGGCGCTGGTGCCGCGACGGTACATCGAACAGGAGTTGAATGAAGGGCGACTCAGCGCGCCGTGGCCCGCGTTCGCCGAGCTGAGCGAGCGCTATGTGCTGGTCACCCGGCCGACACCGGAGCGTCCGCAGGCGCTGGAGAAATTCGAAAGCTGGCTGGTCGAGGAAAGCGCCAGCCTGGTCAGAACACCAGCTTGTAGCCGATAGTGAACAACATAAACGCCAGGAACGGCCGCAGCAGGCCATCGGACACCCGTCCGGCCAGATGGCTGCCGAAGTAGATCCCCGGCAACGAGCCCATCAGCAGGAAGCCCAGCAGTTCCCAGTTCATGTTGCCCATATGGGCATGACCCAGTCCCGCCACCAGCGTCAGCGGTACCGCATGGGCGATCTCCGTGCCGACCAGGCGCCGGGTCGGCAGGAACGGATAGAGGATGAACAATGCCACCGTGCCCAGGGCGCCGGCACCAATGGAGGTCAACGCGACCATGGTGCCCAGGATCAGGCCGGTCAGCACGGTCAGACCGTTCAATTTCGGCGCGCTGATTCGCGCATGGTCGACGCCGCGTCGATGGGCGAAGGCCAGCAGGCTCTTCTTGAACAGCACCGCCAGTGCCGTCAGCAACAACACCACGCCGAGCGCCTGCTTGATGATGCGGTTGAGCTCGTCGGGCGCCTCATGCAGGCTGCTGAGAAACCACAGGGTCAGCAACACTGCCGGCACGCTGCCCAGGGTCAGCCAGCCGGTGATCTTCCAGTCGATATTGTCGTTGCGCTTGTGCACCAGCACGCCACCGGACTTGGTGATGGCCGCGTAGAGCAGATCCGTACCCACCGCGGTTGCCGGGTTGATCCCGAACCACAACAGAATCGGCGTCATCAGCGAACCGCCACCAACGCCGGTCATGCCTACGATAAAGCCGACCACCAAGCCTGCTACGACAAAACCGAAATTACCGACATCCATTAGCAAACCCTGGGCGAGACGACCAAAACAGGCGCGCAGCATAACGGTTAATCTTATGACCGTTTATAAAAATAAAGTCTATCGTTATAACCAGATGAGAGCACAGACGTACACTTTCTCTTTTGTAGCGGATGGACTTGCTCCATTGAGAACACCTGACGACTCCCAAGGGGACCGCCTCCGTGCCACGGCTCCTCCTCGATCGCTGGAGCGGTCACGCGCCCGCCACACGCCCTCTTGCGCCCCTCTTCCTCGTCCCGTGCTTCGGAACAGGGCAGGCAGACCAGACGTTCAACTGCCGTACAGCTCGGGTCTGAGAGACTTCAGCCATCAGCAGTATCAATAGCGATACATAGAGCCTTGGAAGGCCCGAATTACGCGGCCGGCCCAGGGATCAATGTATCCGGAACGACATGTAACAAGATATTTCAAGCCGTCAGCCAGGCGATGCCTCTCGCCGTGGCATCGGCATGGAGCACAAAGCGTCCAACCGTCACAACAAAGTGAGCAGCGCATTTATGAACAGTGCAATAGCGCAGGAACAACGTCAGTCCATGGCGACCGCGGACGTATTGTACGGGGCGATCCAACCCGAACTGCTGCGCGAGGAAATCCTCGCCGATCTGCTGGAGGCCACGGCGAGGCGCACGCCTGACCAAGTCGCGCTGATCGCCGGCGAACGTCGGCTCAGCTATCGCGAATTGGATGCGCAAGCCGATCGGGTCGCCTCGAGGCTGATCCGTGCCGGTGTCCGCTCAGGTCAGATCGTCGGTCTGTGGTTGCCGCGGGGTATCGAACTGCTGGTGATGCAGGCGGCCATTGCCAAGACCGGTGCAGCCTGGCTGCCCCTGGACCAGGACACTCCGGTCGAACGCTTGCTGGTGTGCATGGAAGATGCCGCCGCGGTTGGGGTACTCAGTTGCGCCCAACTGGCACCCGGCCTGGCCGGTACCGGCCTGCCGGTATGGACCGCCGAAGCCCTGCTGGCTCCGGGCGAAGAGCCCCTGGTACGCCGTAGCGGGGCCCTGCCCGATCATCCGGCCTACGTGATCTACACCTCTGGCTCCACCGGCAAGCCCAAGGGCATTCTCATCAGCCAACGCAGCATCTGCCATTTTCTACGCAGTGAAAACGCGATACTCGGTATCCACGGAGCCGATCGGATCTACCAGGGTTTCTCGGTGGCCTTCGACATGTCTTTCGAGGAAATCTGGATCGCCTACCTGGTCGGCGCCACGCTGTGGATAGGCCCCAGGGAGATCAGCGGCGACCCGGAAACCCTGCCACGCATGCTCAATGAACAGCGCATCAGCGTGCTGCACGCCGTGCCGACCTTGCTCGCGCTCTTCAACGAGGAAGTGCCGAGCCTGCGCCTGATCAACCTGGGCGGCGAGATGTGCCCGCAATCGCTGGTCGAACGCTGGAGCCGACCAGGCCGGGAAATCTTCAACACCTATGGCCCCACCGAAGCCACGGTCTCCGCCAGCCTGGCCCGGCTGGTGCCCGGCCGTCCGGTCACCATCGGCACACCGCTGCCCAACTACGGCCTGCTGGTGATCGCCAACGATGGCGACAATGCGGCCGACCGCCCCCCGATCCTGCTGCCACGGGGCGAAACCGGCGAACTGTGCATCACCGGACCGGGCCTGGCCATGGGCTACCTGGGCCGCCCCGAGCTGACCCGGGAGAAGTTCCTGATCAATCCCTGGAGCACCGGCTATCACGATGCCCGCCTTTACCGTACCGGCGACCTGGCCCGCATTGATGTCAACGGCCAGGTGCAGTGCCTGGGACGCGCCGATGACCAGGTGAAAATCCGTGGCTTCCGCGTTGAACTGGGGGAAATCGAAGCGTTGCTGGCACAGCAGCCCGGGGTCGGTACCGTGGCGGTGCTACTGCGCAAGGACAACGGCATGGATCAGTTGGTCGCCTACCTGGTGCCCGATCATTCACAAGATGAAGGCAGCCTCGCACCGCAACTGCGCCAGGCGCTGCAGGTGCAATTGCCGCCCTACATGGTGCCGGGGCGCTTCGAGTTCCTGGACAGCATGCCTCGCCTGACTTCCGGCAAGATCGACCGCAAGGCTCTCAGGGCGCGTCCACTGAGCCTGTGCATCCCGTGCGAAGTGGAAGACGAACTGCCTGAAACTGCCGCCGAGCAGGTGCTGTTCACAGCCTTGAAGACACTCTTTCCCGGCCAGCCCATCAGCCGCGACGCGGACTTCTTCACCGACCTGGGCGGCCACTCCTTTTTCGCCGCGCGCCTGGCCTCGGCCTTGCGGGCCGATGCACGTTTCGCCCACGTCACCGTACGCGACATCTACCAGCAACGGCGGGTCGGCGCGATTGCCCAGGTGCTGGAACAGGCACCGCCCATCCAGATATCCCAGGCCGAGTGGACAGTACCCTCGGCGTTTCGCCGCTGGCGTTGCGCAGTAGCCCAGGCACTGGCATTGCCGCCGATGGTGTGCCTGCGCATGATGCAATGGCTGGCACCGTTCTTCACCTTCCACTACCTCACAGGCGCCCCGGGCGACTCGATGGGCATCGCCACGATCGCCTCGATCGGCGTGTTCCTCGTGGCGACCGTACTGCAATTTGTCATTGCCATCGCCGGCAAATGGCTGGTGGCCGGACGCCTGAAGCCCGGCTCCTACCCACTCTGGGGTCTGACCTACTATCGTTGGTGGCTCGCCGACCGCATGCTCGACTCGGCTCCGGTCTACCTGCTCAGCGGCTCACCGCTTTATCCGATGTGGCTGCGGGCGCTGGGGGCCAAGGTCGGCAAGGACGTAAACATCGGCTCGATGAGCCTGCGCGCGCCAGACCTGCTGAACGTGGGTGCCGGCGTCAGCCTGGGCAATGCCGTGAGCTGCGAAAACGCACGGGTCGAGCGCGGTCGGTTACTGTTGGGCCGTATCACCCTGGACGAACATGCCTGCGTCGGTTCCTACGCCATTCTCGAGGGCAACACCGGCCTGGGGCGCTATGCCCGCCTGGAGGGCCAGTCGGCCCTCGCCGACGGCCAGCAGATACCTGCCGGCCGTGTCTGGCGCGGCTCTCCAGCCCGTGACAGCGGGGCCTTCGACCCCCAGCGCCTACCTGCGCGACCGCCAGTCAGCGCACGACGTCAATGGGCCGAACACCTCTTCTTCGTGTTCGGCATCCTGCTGATCGCCACGTTGTTCTTTATCCCGGTGTTCCCCACTTTCGCCCTGATCGACTGGTTCGACGAACGGCAACTGATGGCCTGGCTGCAAGGCAATGGTGTCGGCATGCAACTGGCGCGCTATTTCGTCCTGGCGCTGCC
Organism: Pseudomonas fuscovaginae SE-1; assembly: GCF_000364705.1. Classification (GTDB taxonomy): domain Bacteria; phylum Pseudomonadota; class Gammaproteobacteria; order Pseudomonadales; family Pseudomonadaceae; genus Aquipseudomonas; species Aquipseudomonas fuscovaginae_A. The sequence continues at coordinate 25,212 of NZ_AQOH01000024.1, forward strand.
GGCCAGCGCGGTCCTGATCGTAATGACCGCCCTGGTTTCGGCCGGCATACGCAAGGTCGCCCTGCCACGCCTGGCACCCGGACGTTATCCCGTGCACAGCAACACCTATTGCGCCAAATGGCTGACCAGCCATATCCAGGAGGCCGGCCTGAACGTGTTGTCGGGAATCTACGCCACGGTTTACGCTCCGACCTGGTATCGCCTGCTGGGCGTCAAGGTCGGCCGTGACGCGGAGATCTCCAGCGCCCAGGGTGTGGTCCCGCATATGCTGACCCTGGGAGACGAGACCTTCATCGCCGATGCGGTGATGCTCGGTGACGAACAGGTCGAGGGCGGTTGGATGTCCATTCAGCCGACCGTGGTCGGTCACCGCAGCTTCGTCGGCAACGGCAGCCATGTCCCCGATGGCACGGTGTTGCCGGACAACGTGCTCATCGGCGTGCATTCCTGCGCACCGGCCACCGCCCAGATGTCCGCCGGCGACACTTGGCTGGGCTCGCCAGCGATCAACCTGCCGGCACGCGAGCAGGTCAGCGGCTATCCCGAATCCCTTACCTTCCGTCCTTCGCCACGACGCCGCCTGGCCCGTGGCCTGATCGAGGGGCTGCGTATCGTCCTTCCCCATGCCCTGGTGATCGCCGTGGGCTACACCGTGATGCTTGACCTGATGCCGTTGGCCGGCGACGAACGCTGGGGGGCGGTACTGGCCTACCTGGCGCTGATCGGCCTGGCTTATGGCGTGAGCAACTACCTGTTCGTGGTGGCCTGCAAATGGCTGGCGATGGGCCGTTATCGCAAGCGGGCCGAACCCATGTGGACACCGTTCGTCTGGCTCTCGGAAAGCGTCACCAGCCTCTACGAAGGCATGGCCGTCCCCAACTTCATGCGATATCTGAGGGGAACGCCATGGCTGCCGTTGGCATTCAACCTGCTAGGCAGCCGGATCGGCAGCGGTGTTTACCTGGACACGACCGATATCACCGAATTCGACTGCGTAACCATCGGCAATGACAGTGAACTGAACGCCATGGCGAGCCCACAGACACACCTGTTCGAAGACCGGGTGATGAAGATCGATCATGTACAGATCGGCCAGCGTGTCTACATGGGACCACGCAGCGCGGTGCTCTACAGTGCGCAGGTGGCTGACAACGTGCACCTGGGGCCCTTGACGCTGGTAATGAAAGGCGAGCATATCCCCGCCGGCAGCAGTTGGGCCGGCTGCCCGGCCGCCCCTGCGCAAGCCTGAGCCATCAGGCCATGCCTGGCTTGCCTCTTCACTTCTGGCCGGGCCGGCTTTCGAGCTGGCGGCAAGGCGTTCTGCTGATCGGTGCCCGGCACCCACCGGGCACTTCGCGAGCCGAAGCCCGGGGGCGGATTCGCCAAGCCCTGGGAGTCGCCCTGGTGCAGACACTGGGCATCCCGGCAGACACCATCACCTTCCCCCGCTGCCCTGGCCATCCACCTCGGGTGGTCATTGCCGGGCGGGCCGAGCCGGGACTGTCGATCAGCCATGACGGGCTCCTCTCCGTAGCGGCGCTGAACCTGCACGGTGCCGTAGGCATCGACCTGATACAGGTAAGGGAAGTCCCGGACTGGGAAAACATCGCTCGCGACTATCTGGGACCACAAACCACCCGGCGCTTGCAAAAGATCCCCGCCGCACAACGCGCAACGGCCTTTGCCCAGGCCTGGTGCCTGCGCGAGGCGATGCTCAAGTATGCCGGGCTGCCGCTGGTGGAATGGTCAGACACAACACAACCGTCAGGCCTGAGCTTCGCCCTGGAGGTACCTGCAACATGGCAGGGCGTGGTGGTGCTGCCTGACAGGGCTGCTGGCCAAACGCCTGAACTGGCGGCCCCGGCTGCTCAGCCAGCAGCAGGCGTCAGGCCGCGCGAGGCGTCAATCCAGGCGCTCGCAGCAATAGGCCTCGGTACGATAGGGAAAGGCAACGATTTCATGGTCACGCAAGGCCGGATGGGTCTGAATCAGTTGTTGAAGCTGATCGGCTACACCGGCTTTTTCCGCCGGCGGTAAGGCCGCGATGAAACTGACCGACAGGAAGCGATCGATGATCACCTCCTGGGGCGTTCCCATATGGCCGTACTCGAAACAGGTCAGTTGCGGCGCCGAGAAGTAGCGACTGTCGTTGAAGGGCAAACGCCAGGCACCGGTATGGAAACGCGGCGTGTCACCCTCGTAGGGTGTGATGATCCGGGTGATCTGCGCCACCCAGTCCACCGACTCGTCGCGCACGTTCCACACCAGCCCCAACCGACCACCGGGCCTGAGCACCCGATGCATCTCGGCCAGCGATGATTCATGGGCAAACCAGTGAAAGGCCTGGGCACAGGTCAGCGCATCCGCACTGCCGGCGTCCAGCGGCATGGCGTCGGCGGTGCCCGACAACACGCGCACCCGCGGCAGCCGCGCCAGCAGTTCGGCGCGCATGGCCTCCACCGGCTCGATGGCCGTCAGCGTGGCGCCGGTCTCCGTGAGCAGACGGGTGAACTTGCCGGTGCCGGCACCCAGGTCGACCACCCGGGCAGCGGGGACGGTTCCCAGGGTGTCACGCAACCATGGCAGCAACGCGGCGGGATAGTCTGGACGCCCTTGGGCGTAGGTCTTGGCTTCGACACTGAAGCCGACTTGTGCAGCCTGATGAACACCCGACATCCCCGCGATCTCCATGGTTCAGTGGCGCCAGATATTACCCGAATCAGTCATCCAGGTCCTTGGACGCGGCAGGCATCTTGCCAGCTTTCTCCGCCTTGCCGGGCTTGCCGCCCTTCTCCGGCTTGGCCTCGGCGGCGGCCGCTGCTGGCGCGGGGGCCGGCGCGACGGTGGCCTTTTCGGAGGCCGGCAAGTCATCGACGGCCTTGAACACATCGGCGATCGGCAGCGGCCCTTCATGTTCAAGGGTTTTCTGTTGCCCGTCCTTGCCCACCAGGATCACCGTGGACTTGCCCTCCGGGGTGACGCCCAGTTTCAAACCGCGGATCAGCGCCATGGTCGTTGGCTGTTCCATGTATTTGTCGGCGCGCTTGCCCACCGTCTGAGCCACCTCGTAGAGCACCAGTTGACGCTCGTCGAACGCCTTGCGGTTGGCCGGCTCGTCGAGGGCCTTCTTCAGCCCGACCAGGGTCGGGTCCGCCGTACTCGGCGCAATCACCACCAGTGCACGGGATTTTCCGAAGTCCTGAGCCAACGGAGAGTCGACATCGGCGGCCAGCAGCGGGCCGGACGCGAAGATCGACAGGGCGGCGAGGGTCAAAGACCGGACGAACATACACACCTCCTTTGAATATTCATGGGGTAATGATTGCGCATCGTAGGAAAAGATCCACACAGGGCCGAGTTATTTCTCAAAATTCAGGTAACGGGATCTTTCCTCCAGCAAGATATCGAACAATGCCTGGGCTGCCGTCGACAGCTCGTGGCCCGGTTTGGTCAGCACGCCAATCGCCCGCTCGACCACCGGCCCATGCAGGGTGATGCACCGTGCGCCCAGTTCGCGCATCTGGCCGACACACAACGCCGGCACCGCGCTCACCCCCAGGCCGCTGGCAACCATCCGCCCCACTGTCGCCAGTTGATGACTCTCGAATTCCACCGGCAGGGTCATGCCCCGGGTCCGCAGATGCTCCTCGAGCATCACCCGCACGTTGGATGGACGTTGCAAGGTAATGAAAGGCTCGCGCAGCAGGGTGTCCCAATCGATCTCGATCATTTCCGCCAGTGGCGAATCCATCGGCACCACGGCGACGAAACGATCCCTATACAGCGGCGTGAACCGCAGCGACGAGTTCTGCAGCGGTTCGAAGGCCACGCCCAGTTCCACCTGGCGATCGCCGACCATCTCCAGCACCTGCTCATTGATCACATCGTTCACCGCGACATTGACCTGGGGGTAACGCGCGCGAAAGGTCTTGAGGATCGGCGGCAGCAGATTGCCGGCGAATGACGGCATCGCCGCCAGGGTCACTCGGCCGCGTTGCAGGGTGAAACGCTGGCGCAATTCGTCCTCGGCATTATCCCAGTCGGCGATCAGCCGCCGGGCCAGCGGCACCAGGGCCTCGCCCTCCGGGGTCAGGGCGACGTTGCGGGTGTTGCGGCTGAACAGGCGCCCGCCCAGCCCGTCTTCGAGGGCCTTGATGGTCAGGCTCAGGGCCGATTGCGAGAGGAACAGCCGTTCACCGGCCACGGCGAAGCTCAGGCTCTGGGCAACGGCGAGAAAGGCCCTAAGCTGTTTGACGGTCATCGGTGTTTTTCCGGAGCGGCTGGCTATTATTGAGATTTATCAATCAATCAAACCTAAAAATCAACTTAACAAATATATTTCGCGGCGCAACACTCTGTGCAAAGGCCTTCCGGCCAACGAACAACAAAAGAGGATCATGCAGATGGCAGGTTTCGATAAACGCGTGGCGTCCTACGAGGAGGCCCTCGCCGGCCTCGAAGACGGCATGACCGTACTCTCCGGCGGCTTCGGCCTGTGCGGCATCCCGGAAAACCTGATCGCCGAGATCAAGCGCCGGGGCACCCGCGACCTCACCGTGGTTTCCAACAACTGCGGCGTCGACGGTTTCGGCCTCGGCGTGCTGCTCGAAGACCGGCAGATCCGCAAGGTGGTCGCCTCCTACGTCGGCGAGAACGCCCTGTTCGAGAAGCAACTGCTGAGCGGCGAAATCGAAGTGGTGCTGACCCCGCAAGGCACCCTGGCCGAGAAGATGCGTGCCGGCGGCGCAGGCATTCCAGCCTTCTTCACCGCCACCGGCGTCGGCACCCCGGTCGCCGAAGGCAAGGAAACCCGTGAATTCAACGGCCGTCCGTACCTGATGGAAGAATCCATCACCGGCGACTTCGCCATCGTCAAGGGCTGGAAGGCCGACCACTTCGGCAACGTCATCTATCGCCACACCGCGCAGAACTTCAACCCGCTGGCGGCCACCGCCGGCAGGATCACCGTGGTCGAGGTCGAGGAAATCGTCGAACCGGGCGAACTGGACCCGGCGCAGATCCACACCCCGGGCATCTACGTCGACCGGATCATCTGCGGCACGTTCGAGAAGCGCATCGAACAGCGCACCGTGCGCAAGTAATCCCCGGCCCCCTCGACTTACGGAGAACAAGAACATGGCACTTTCCCGCGAACAAATGGCCCAGCGCGTCGCCCGCGAGCTGCAGGACGGTTTCTACGTCAACCTCGGCATCGGCATCCCGACCCTGGTCGCCAACTACATCCCGGCCGGCATGGAAGTCATGCTGCAATCGGAAAACGGCCTGCTCGGCATGGGCGCCTTCCCCACCGAAGACGCGGTCGACGCCGACATGATCAACGCCGGCAAGCAGACCGTCACCGCCCGTATCGGCGCGTCGATCTTCTCCTCCGCCGAATCCTTCGCGATGATCCGCGGCGGCCACATCGACCTGACCGTACTCGGCGCCTTCGAGGTCGACGTACAGGGCAACATTGCCTCGTGGATGATCCCCGGCAAGCTGGTCAAGGGCATGGGCGGCGCGATGGACCTGGTGGCCGGTGCCGAGAACATCATCGTCACCATGACCCACGCCTCCAAGGATGGCGAGTCGAAACTGCTGTCCAAGTGCAGCCTGCCGCTGACCGGGGCCAACTGCATCAAGCGCGTGCTGACGGACCTGGCCTACCTGGAAATCGAAAATGGCGCTTTTGTCCTCAAGGAACGCGCACCTGGCGTCAGCGTCGAAGAGATTGTCAGCAAGACCGCGGGTAAACTGATCGTTCCCGACCATGTGCCTGAAATGCAGTTTTCCTGATGAGGAATGAAGCGATGCAAGACGTAGTGATCGTTGCCGCCACCCGTACGGCGATCGGCAGCTTCCAGGGTGCGCTGGCCAACGTCAGCGCCGTGGACCTCGGCGCGGCGGTGATCCGCCAGTTGCTGAGCCAGACCGGCCTGGATGGCGCGCAGGTCGATGAAGTGATCATGGGTCAGGTGCTCACCGCCGGTGCCGGCCAGAACCCGGCACGCCAGGCCGCGATCAAGGCCGGCCTGCCCCACGCCGTACCGGCCATGACCCTGAACAAGGTCTGCGGCTCGGGCCTCAAGGCCCTGCACCTGGCAGCCCAGGCGATTCGCTGCGGCGATGCCGAGGTGATCATTGCCGGTGGCCAGGAGAACATGAGCCTGTCCAACTACGTGCTGCCCGGTGCCCGCACCGGCCTGCGCATGGGTCACGCACAAATGGTCGACACCATGATCAGCGACGGCCTGTGGGACGCGTTCAACGACTACCACATGGGCATCACCGCCGAGAACCTGGTGGCCAAATACGGCATCAGCCGTGAAGCGCAGGACGCCTTTGCCGCCGCCTCGCAACAGAAGGCCGTGGCCGCCATCGAGGCCGGGCGCTTCGTCGACGAGATCACGCCGATCCTGATTCCCCAGCGCAAGGGCGACCCGCTGGCCTTCGCCACCGACGAACAGCCACGTGCCGGCACCACCGCCGAAGCACTGGCCAAGCTCAAGCCGGCGTTCAAGAAGGACGGTTCGGTGACCGCCGGCAACGCCTCGTCGCTGAACGACGGCGCCGCCGCCGTGATCCTGATGAGCGCCACCAAGGCCAAGGCCCTCGGCCTGCCGGTGCTGGCGAAGATCGCGGCTTATGCCAACGCGGGCGTCGATCCGGCCATCATGGGCATCGGCCCGGTCGGCGCGACCCGGCGCTGCCTGGAAAAAGCGGGCTGGAGCCTGGGCCAACTGGACCTGATCGAAGCCAACGAAGCCTTCGCCGCCCAGGCCCTGTCAGTCGGCCAGGAACTGGGTTGGGATGCGGGCAAGGTCAACGTCAACGGCGGCGCCATCGCCCTCGGCCATCCGATTGGCGCCTCCGGTTGCCGGGTGCTGGTGACCCTGCTGCACGAGATGATCAAGCGTGATGCGAAAAAGGGGCTGGCGACCCTGTGCATCGGCGGTGGCCAGGGCGTGGCCCTGGCGATCGAGCGCTGACAGACGATTGAGGGCCTGCTCCCGCCAACTGTGGCGAGCGGGCTTGCCCGCGCTGGGGCGCAGAGCGCCCCCAAACCAGCCAACGCGGTGCATCAGGAGGAATGGGGAACCCGGGTTTACGACTGCTTCGCAGCCGAACGCGGGCAAGCCCGCTCGCCACAACCACAAACGGTACCACCGGGCAATCTGGTAGTCCTCATGGCAGGCAGCCCCATCAAATTACAATAGCTCCCGTCCCAAGCAGCACCACGGCCCAATGTGGCGAGCAGGCTTGCCTGCGCTGGGGCGCAGAGCGCCCCCAAACCAGCCAACGCGGTGCATCAGGAGGAATGGGGAACCCGGGTTTACGACTGCTTCGCAGCCGAACGCGGGCAAGCCCGCTCGCCACAATCACAAACGGTACCACCGGGCAATCTGGTAGTCCTCATGGCAGGCAGCCCCACTAAATTGCAATAGCCCCTTCCCAAGCAGCACCACAGCCCAATGTGGCGAGCAGGCTTGCCTGCGCTGGGGCGCAGAGCG
>NZ_AQOH01000025.1 GCF_000364705.1 Pseudomonas fuscovaginae SE-1
TGTTGGGCGGCGCGGGTGCCGACCAGTTCATCGGCGGCGCGGGTACCGACACGGTCAGCTATGGCGACAGCACCCAAGGCGTGACCATCAACATGCAGACGGGTATCAATACCGGCATTGCGGCGGGTGATACCTACGAAAGCATCGAAGTGATCCAGGGTTCCAGCTACTCCGACGTCTTTGTCGGCAGTTCGGGAGTGGACCGTTTTAACGGCGGCGCCGGCATGGACATGCTGAGCTTCGCCAGCGAGACCTCCGGCATCGTGCTCGACTTGAGCACCCCCGTGCTGACCGGTATCGCCGCAGGCGACACCTACACCTCCATCGAGATTTTCCAGGGTACTGACCAGGCCGATACCTTCACAGGCAGCCTGGCCAATGCCGAAAACTTCATTGGCGGGGTGGGTGCCGATACCTTCAACGGTATGGGACGCGGGGACGGTGCCTGGTACCTCACCAGCAGCGATGCCGTCCAGATCGACCTGCAAAACGGCACCGCTTCCGGTGGCGATGCCCAGGGCGATGTGCTCAACAACATCGACAACCTGATGGGTTCGGACTTCGATGACACGCTGACTGGCAACGCCTACTCCAACAGGCTGGAAGGCGGCGCGGGTAACGACACCATCTACGGCGGGGACGGCAACGACTTCATCTATGGTGGCACCAGTACCGATACCTCGGCTGTGAAACCGGCATCGGGCCTGAATACTGCCCAAGCCGACATGCTCTACGGCGGCAATGGCAACGACACCATGGTCAGCAGCACCAACGATACCGGAAGCATCCTGTATGGCGAGGCCGGCAGCGACAACATCACGGTGTATTCCGGTGTCGCTATCGGAGGGGATGGCAACGATACCCTGAGTGGTCTCGGTTATGGCTATGAGCTTCACGGGGGAGAAGGCTTCGACACGCTCAACCTGCACAACTCCGGAGACGCTTACGGCGGTGAAGGTGGCGATGCCTATATCGTCTACTCGAAAACCATGGTGGCCATCCTCGACACCGGTACCTCGGGTGTCGATACGGTGACATTGAAGAACATCCAGAGTGTCAGTGATGTCCAGGTTGTCAGGACGGATCTGGGGGCCTACATCTTCTCGGCGACCGACGTGAAGAATGGCAACCTGGACTCGGGGGTTTTCCTGAAGGACTGGTACAACGGCAGCAACACGATCGAGCTGTTCTACACCAACAATGGAGAGTCGTTCACCCTTCCGGTTTGACAAACAATAAGCGGAGTCCGCAGTCAGGGGCTTTGCTGAGCTGAAGAAAACGGTCCCCCGGCTTATCGCCGGGGGACCGTTTTTCATGGTGTGTGAAAATTTCCAATGGGCAAAAGAAAACCCCCGCCAGGTCCAGGACCTGGCGGGGGTTTCTCAGGTTTGCGCCATCAGGCGCTCACCCGCTCAGCTTATTGGCAAGCTTCGCAATCCGGCTCGTCGATGGCGCAAGCCTTCGGTACCGGAGCCGGGCCGGCTGGAGCGGCCGCGGCAGGAGCTGCCAGGACCGAGTCGTCGCCGTGGTTGCCGCCGCTGGAAACAGCGTTCAGCTTGCCGGTGTTGATGGTCGACTTCTCGGTGCTGGTCGCGGCCAGGGCACGGAGGTAGTAGGTGGTTTTCAGGCCACGGTACCAGGCCATGCGGTAGGTCACGTCCAGCTTCTTGCCCGAGGCGCCGGCGATGTACAGGTTCAGCGACTGAGCCTGGTCGATCCACTTCTGGCGACGGCTGGCGGCGTCGACGATCCACTTGGTTTCCACTTCGAACGCGGTGGCGTACAGGTCTTTCAGCTCTTGCGGGATACGCTCGATCTGCTGCACCGAACCGTCGTAGTACTTCAGGTCGTTGATCATGACCGAGTCCCACAGGCCGCGGGCTTTCAGGTCGCGAACCAGGTACGGGTTGATCACGGTGAATTCGCCCGACAGGTTCGATTTCACGTACAGGTTCTGGTAGGTCGGTTCGATCGACTGCGATACGCCGGTGATGTTGGCGATGGTCGCGGTCGGTGCGATGGCCATGATGTTCGAGTTACGAATACCCTTCTGCACGCGGGCACGTACCGGCGCCCAGTCCAGGGTTTCGTTCAGGTCGACATCGATGTACTTCTGGCCGCGGGCCTCGATCAGGATCTGTTGCGAATCCAGCGGCAGGATGCCCTTGGACCACAGCGAGCCCTGGAAGGTCTCGTAGGCGCCACGCTCGTCGGCCAGGTCGCAGGAAGCCTGGATCGCGTAGTAGCTGACCGCTTCCATCGACTTGTCGGCGAACTGCACGGCGGCGTCCGAACCGTAAGGGATGTGCTGCAGGTACAGCGCGTCCTGGAAGCCCATGATGCCGAGGCCGACCGGACGGTGCTTGAGGTTGGAGTTCTTCGCCTGTGGCACCGAGTAGTAGTTGATGTCGATGACGTTGTCGAGCATGCGTACGGCGGTGTTCACGGTGCGCTGCAGCTTGGCGGTGTCCAACTGGCCGTTGACGATGTGGTTCGGCAGGTTGATCGAGCCCAGGTTGCAGACGGCGATTTCGTCCTTGTTGGTGTTCAGGGTGATCTCGGTGCACAGGTTCGAGCTGTGGACCACGCCCACGTGCTGCTGCGGGCTGCGCAGGTTGCACGGGTCCTTGAAGGTCAGCCATGGGTGGCCGGTCTCGAACAGCATCGAGAGCATCTTGCGCCACAGGTCCTTGGCCTGGACCACCTTGAACAGCTTGATCTTGTTGTACTCGGTCAGGGCTTCGTAGTACTCATAGCGCTCTTCGAAAGCCTTGCCGGTCAGGTCGTGCAGGTCCGGCACTTCCGATGGCGAGAACAGGGTCCACTTGCTGTCGTCGAAGACACGCTTCATGAACAGGTCGGGGATCCAGTTGGCGGTGTTCATGTCGTGGGTACGACGACGATCGTCACCGGTGTTCTTGCGCAGCTCGATGAACTCTTCGATGTCCATGTGCCAGGTTTCCAGGTAGGCACAGACCGCGCCCTTGCGCTTGCCGCCCTGGTTGACCGCCACGGCGGTGTCGTTGACCACTTTCAGGAACGGTACGACGCCCTGGGACTTGCCGTTGGTGCCCTTGATGTACGAACCCAGCGCACGGACCGGGGTCCAGTCGTTGCCCAGGCCGCCGGCGAATTTCGACAGCATGGCGTTGTCGTGGATCGCGCCGTAGATGCCCGACAGGTCGTCCGGCACGGTGGTCAGGTAGCAGCTCGACAGCTGTGGACGCAGGGTACCGGCGTTGAACAGGGTCGGCGTCGAAGCCATGTAGTCGAAGGACGACAGCAGATTGTAGAACTCGATGGCGCGGTCTTCACGCTGCTTCTCCTCGATCGCCAGGCCCATGGCCACGCGCATGAAGAAGATCTGCGGCAGTTCGAAGCGGATACCGTCCTTGTGGATGAAGTAACGGTCGTACAGGGTCTGCAGGCCCAGGTAGGTGAACTGCTGGTCGCGCTCGTGGTTGATCGCCTTGCCCAGCTTCTCCAGGTCGAACTCGGCGAGTACCGGGTTCAGCAGTTCGAACTCGACGCCCTTGGCGACGTAGGCCGGCAGGGCCTTGGCGTACAGCTCGGCCATTTCGTGGTGGGTGGCGCTTTCGGCCACGCCGAGGAAGCCCAGGGCTTCGGCACGCAGGGTGTCCATCAGCAGGCGGGCGGTCACGAACGAGTAGTTCGGCTCGCGTTCCACCAGGGTGCGGGCGGTCATCACCAGGGCGGTGTTGACGTCTTTCAGGGCTACGCCGTCGTAGAGGTTCTTCAGGGTTTCGCGCTGGATCAGGTCGCCGTCGACCTCTTCCAGGCTTTCGCAGGCTTCGCTGACGATGGTGCTCAGGCGGCCCATGTCCAGCGGTGCGAGGCTGCCGTCGGCGCGGGTGATGCGGATCGACGGGTGAGCGTTGACCGGCTCTTCGGCAGGCGCGCGGGTGGCGCGCTCCTTGGCGCGCGAGTCACGGTAGATCACGTAGTCGCGGGCGACTTTCTGCTCGCCGGCGCGCATCAGGGCCAGTTCGACCTGGTCCTGGATTTCCTCGATATGGATGGTGCCGCCCGAAGGCATGCGGCGCTTGAAGGTGGCGGTGACCTGTTCGGTCAGGCGCGCGACGGTGTCGTGAATGCGCGACGAGGCGGCGGCGGTGCCGCCTTCAACTGCAAGGAACGCTTTGGTGATGGCGACGGTGATCTTGTCATCGGTGTAAGGAACGACAGTGCCGTTACGCTTGATCACGCGCAGTTGGCCCGGCGCGGTGGCGGACAGATCCAGATTCGAATCGGAAGCCTGCGGCACAGTGCCCTGCGGGTTCTCGCGAGTTGTGTCGGTTTGCATGGGTGTCTCCACGTTCTCTATGTTTGTTTGGGCACCACGAAGGTGCCCACCGTTCCGTCCTGAAGCACTACAACCGACGAGTGTCGTCGGGCATAACCACTCCGTGACAGTAGGAAAGGGGGCTTTTGGCTCCGCTTCCTTGCCGAAGTTTCGCTGGCGGCGGGTCGGTGACCCGCGACCGAATTCCTGGTGGGTGACAGTTCTCCACTGCAACACCCGTACCGTTTTCCCACGTGATAGGGGGAAAAGGCTGCCATCCGCGGGCGCGGCTTGGTCTTCTGGAAATCTGTTTAGTTCAACCCCTCGGCAGCAAGAAAAAAGCTTGAGTTTTTCGTCCGAAATGTGTTTGGGGTTTTGGGTGGAAACCCCTACATGTAGGGTTCTTTTTTCCACGGGGGTACAAGATAATGCGTTTTTGGGGGGGATTGCAACGTACTACCTGTGGATAAGACTGTGCGTAATTTGTGTATGAAAGGCTGAGGTCACGCGTAGGCCGCAGCAGCACTGGATCGGACCGTTTGTCACTGTTTTTTCCGCCTGAAACTGTCCGTGGCGGATTTTTGCGGGCGCGAACCCTATCACAGAAAAAGCCTGTTACCGAGTCCTGATCCGTGCATGTGTGCTCTTGTCGCACCGTTGCTACAATCGGCCGCTCACATGCTTTGGATCATCCGCCCGAATCATTACAAAAAGACGAGCGGAGCCTTCCCAACCGATCTTCGTCCGTAGAGGTAACCCGTGGAGCAAGAGGCCTGGCAGGTATTGATAGTCGAGGATGACGAGCGTCTGGCCGAGCTGACCCGCGAGTACCTCGAGGGCAATGGCTTGCGGGTTTCCATCGAGGGCAATGGCGCCCTGGCGGCCGAACGTATCGTGCGCGAGCAGCCGGATCTGGTGATCCTCGACCTGATGCTGCCTGGCGAGGACGGCCTGAGTATCTGCCGGCGGATTCGCGACGCGTATGACGGCGTGATCCTCATGCTCACGGCGCGCACCGATGACCTCGACCAGATCCAGGGCCTGGATCTGGGCGCCGACGACTACGTCTGCAAGCCGGTGCGCCCGCGCCTGCTGCTGGCGCGGATCCAGGCGCTGCTGCGGCGCAGCGAGCCGTCCGAGAGCGCCGTGCCGCCGGTCCGCCGCCTGCAGTTCGGCCCGCTGGTGGTCGACGAGGCCCTGCGCGAGGCCTGGCTGGACCAGGCCGCCATCGAACTGACCAGCGCCGAATTCGATCTGCTCTGGCTGCTGGTGGCCAACGCCGGGCGGATTCTTTCCCGGGAGGAGATCTTCACTGCCCTGAGGGGTGTCGGCTATGACGGCCAGGACCGCTCCATCGACGTGCGCATTTCGCGCATCCGCCCGAAGATCGGCGATGACCCGGAGCATCCGCGGTTAATCAAGACCATTCGCGGCAAGGGCTATCTGTTCGTGCCGGAAGCGGCGGCAGAATTGCTCCTGTGAACTCGATCTTCCTGCGCATCTACGGCGGCATGTGTGCCGCCCTGGTACTGGTGGCGCTGCTCGGCGTGCTGGCCCTGCACCTGCTCAACGAGGTGCGCGGCGAGCAGTACCGTGAGCGGCTGGCCCACGGCACCTTTTCACTGATGGCCGACAACCTGCAGCCGATGGCCGATATCGAGCGCCGTCGTGCCCTGGTGGTGTGGGAGCGCCTGCTGGGCATTCCGCTGTCGTTGCAGTCGATCAGCGCCGCCGGTCTCGATCTCGGGCAGCGTACCCGGGTTTTGCGTGGCCAGGCCCTGGTGGTACAGAGCGGCCCCTATGCCGCGCGAGTCTACCGCCTGGTCAGCGAGCAGGAGCAACTGCTGCTGGCGGGCGATGTCCAGCAGATCAGCGAGCAGTTGGCGCGGGCGACCATCTATCTGTTGGCCGACGAACTGGTGCGCTACCCGTTGGCCGAGCAGCCGGCCCGTCTGGCGGCATTGAAGAAGGACAAGGGCTTCGGTTTCGACATGCGTCTGGTGGCGCTCGACCAGGCGGATATGGACGAGGACCAGCGTCGGCGTATCACCGAAGGCGACACGGTCATGGCCCTGGGCAAGGGCGGTGATTCGATCCGGGTATTCGCCGGGGTGTCGGGAACGCCCTGGGTTCTGGAAATCGGCCCGCTGTACCAGATGAACCCGTATCCGCCGCAGTGGCTGGTATTGATTGCGGTACTCGGGCTGAGCCTGATCGGCCTGATCGTCTACCTGCTGGTTCGCCAGTTGGAGCGACGCCTGCGCGGCCTGGCCTCGGCCGCCACGCGAATCGCCCAGGGCAGCCTGGAAACCCGTGTCCCGGCCGGTGGTGCGGACTCCATCGGGCGTCTGGCCGGGGCGTTCAATGACATGGCCGAACATCTGCAGCGCTCGCTGATGATCCAGCGCGAGCTGGTGCGGGCGGTGTCCCATGAGCTGCGCACGCCGGTGGCGCGCCTGCGTTTCGGCCTGGAGATGGTCGGTGACGCGACTACCGAGCAGGCCCGCGTCAAGTACATGGAGGGAATGGACAACGATATCCAGGATCTGGATCGCCTGGTGGATGAGATGCTCACCTATGCCCGGCTGGAGCAGGGCTCGCCGGCGCTGAATTTCCAGCGTATCGACCTCGATGCCATGGTCGATCAGGTGATCGGCGAACTGGCGCCGTTGCGCGCCGAGGTCCGGGTGTCACGTGGTATCTGCCTGTCGGCGGCCGATTGCGATGACGCCTGGGTCGAGGCCGAGCCGCGTTACCTGCATCGGGCCTTGCAGAACCTGGTCACGAATGCCATGCGCCATGCGCAGTCGCAGGTCAGCATCAGTTACCAGGTGGGGCAGTTGCGTTGCCGGATCGATGTCGAGGACGACGGCCCCGGCGTACCTGAGAGTGCCTGGGAACGGATCTTCACGCCGTTCATGCGCCTGGACAACAGCCGCACGCGGGCTTCGGGCGGGCATGGGCTGGGGCTGTCGATCGTGCGGCGGATCATTCACTGGCACGATGGACGGGCGCTGATCGGCAAGAGCAAGAACCTGGGCGGGGCCTGCTTCAGCCTGAGCTGGCCGCGGCATCAGGAGAAAGTCTGAGGGGCTGTCCGCGGATGAGTCCGGCTCCCGCAGGCGGTGCCCCCGTGCGCATGGCCGACTCCCAGGGCGCCGGATTCATTCGCGAGGCTACCGGGCAGCCGAGGAACACCAGCCCCTTCAGGCTGCGATGCTGACCAGGCTCAGCAGGTGTTCCCCCTGCACCACATACTGGGCATCCAGCTCGACACCCTGGCGCCATTCGCCGGAGAGGTCGGTCAGCAGGCGCATCCGCACATGCCCCCGCATGTCCCACTCCAGCACTTCGGCATGCTCGAAATAGAAGCGCTGCAGCACCAGCGGGTACAGTGCCTTGAACAGGCTTTCCTTGACCGAGAAGGTCAGAGTCACCGCCAGGGCGATCCGTTCGGCGGGGCCCGCCGTCATGCGCTGCAATTCGTTTGGCGTGAGAATTTCGCCGGCCAGGCGCTCGGCGCGGTCGTGGGGCAACAGGTTTTCCAGGTCCATTCCCAGGCCACGCCAGTGCTGTCTGTCGGCGACGATGGCGGCGGCCCGCCCGGTGCCGTGGGTGATCGAGCCACAGGCATGAGCGGGCCAGATGGGCGCGCGGTCCTCGCCGATGGCGGGGACGCAGTCGGTGCCGTCCAGTTTCAGCAAAGCGGCGCGGGCACAGAGCCGCCCGGCGAGGAATTCGGCCTGGCGCTTGGCGACCGAGCGCTGGATACTCGCCGGTGGCGCGATCCCGCTGCGCAGGAAGTCGTCCGGTGCCAGTCGGGCCGGGTCGAAGTGGGTGCTCAGCAGCACGCTGTGGGGCACGGCCACGGGCAGGGGCCAGTGGTGATCGAGCGCTGTGCAGCAGGCGGGGAGGGTATGGGGCGGATTCATGCCGGACATTCTGCCGGCTCGGACCGTGGCTGGATAGGGGCGAATTCGATTCGGGCTGTGTTCAGGGGGAGTTCAGGGCCGCTTGGGTAACCTGTAACGGTGATGATGCGCCGGGTCTGCAAGTGCTGGTTGGTCGTATCTTTTACGAAACACTTTGGCAGAACTGAGTTACCGTTAGTGGTGATGCGATGCCCGTATCGTTGGAGAGCGTTATGAAGTTGCTGGTGGTAGAGGATGAGGCGCTGCTGCGCCATCACTTGCAGACCCGGCTGACCGACAGTGGCCATGTGGTCGAGGCGGTGGGCAATGCCGATGAGGCGCTGTACCAGACCGAACAGTTCAATCACGACCTGGCGGTGATCGATCTTGGCCTGCCCGGCGTGGGCGGGCTGGATCTGATCCGCCAGTTGCGCACCCGTGGGAAAGTGTTCCCGATCCTGATCCTGACCGCTCGCGGCAATTGGCAGGACAAAGTCGAGGGGCTGGCCGCCGGGGCCGATGACTATGTGGTCAAGCCTTTCCAGTTCGAGGAACTGGAGGCGCGGATGAACGCATTGCTGCGGCGCTCCAGCGGTTTCACCCAGTCGACGATCACCGCCGGCCCGCTGTTGCTCGACCTCAACCGCAAGCAGGCTTCGCTCGATGAGCAGCCGCTGGCTCTGACGGCCTATGAGTACCGGATCCTCGAGTATCTGATGCGCCACCATCAGCAGGTGGTCGCCAAGGATCGCCTGATGGAGCAATTGTACCCGGATGACGACGAGCGTGATCCGAACGTGATCGAGGTGTTGGTCGGCCGTCTGCGGCGCAAGCTGGAGGGCCCGGTCGGCTTCAAGCCGATCGATACCGTGCGTGGCCTGGGCTACATGTTCAACGAGCGTTGCCGATGATTCGTTCGCTGCGGGTGCGGCTGATGCTGGCCGCCACGACCCTGGCGATTCTATTCATGCTGGCGTTGTTGCCTGCCATGCAGGGGACCTTCAGCCTGGCCTTGCAGGACGCCATCGAGCAGCGGCTGGCCTCCGATGTCACCACGCTGATTTCCGCGGCGCGGGTGGACAACAAGAAACAGCTGCAGATGCCCACCCTGCTGCCCGACGAGCAATTCAACCTGCCGGACAGTCGCCTGCTCGGTTACATCTACGACCGCGATGGTCGCCTGGTCTGGCGCTCCCGGGCGACTCAGGAAGAGAACATCAACTACAAGCCGCGTTATGACGGTCGCGGCAACGAGTTCGCGAAGATCCGCGAAGACAACGGCAGCGAGTTCTTCGTTTATGACGTCGAGGTCAAGCTGCTGGGCGGCAAGAGCGCGGCTTACAGCTTCGTCGCCCTGCAGCCGATGCGCGAATACAAGATGACCCTCGCCGGCCTGCGCGAGAAGCTCTACCTGGGCTTCGGCGCGGCGCTGTCGGTGCTGCTGGCGTTGCTGTGGATCGGTTTGACCTGGGGCCTGAGGGCGTTGCGACGGCTGAGCCAGGAACTGGACGAGATCGAAAGCGGTGAACTGCAGAGTCTCAGCGAGGAGCACCCGCGCGAGTTGCTGCGCCTGACCGGTTCCCTCAACCGCCTGCTGCGTAGCGAGCGCGAGCAGCGCAGTCGCTATCGCGACTCCCTGGATGATCTGGCCCACAGCCTGAAAACGCCGCTGGCGGTGCTGCAAGGCGTCAGTGAGGGCATGGCGCAGCGGCCGCAGGACCGCGACCAGGCGTGGATCCTGCAAAGCCAGATCGAGCGCATGAACCAGCAGATCAGCTACCAGTTGCAGCGCGCCAGTCTGCGCAAGAGCGGCCTGGTGCGGCACCAGGTCGAGCTGCGGCCGGTGCTCGACAGCCTCTGCAGTACCCTGGACAAGGTGTACCGCGACAAGCGGGTGCGGGTCGACATCGATGTGCCCGAGTTCAGCCATGTGCCGATCGAGCAGGGTGCCCTGCTGGAACTGCTCGGCAACCTGCTGGAAAACGCCTACCGGCTCTGCCTGAGCCAGGTGCGCATCAGCTTGCGTCGTGGTTTGCAGGGGATCGAGGTGTATGTCGAGGATGATGGCCCCGGGGTGCCGCCGGATCAGCGGGCGCGCATTCTCCAGCGCGGCGAGCGCCTGGATCGCCAGCATCCGGGGCAGGGAATCGGCCTGGCGGTGGTCAAGGACATCATCGACAGCTACGACGCCGAGCTGACCCTGGGTGACTCGCCCCTGGGCGGGGCCTCGTTCCGCATCCACTTCCCGACGCCCTGATGGGCTAAAGCTCCTGGGCGCGGTAGGCGCCAGGGGTCAGGCCGGTCCACTTCTTGAACGCCCGGTGAAACGCCGAGGGTTCGGAGAACCCCAGTTGCTCGGCGATCTGTTGCAACGACAAGTCGTTGCGGCCCAGGTGGTAGATGGCGATATCCCGCCGCAGTTGATCCTTGAGCTCCTGGAAACTGGTGCCTTCCTCACGCAGGTGCCGCCGCAAGGTCTGGGCGCTGATGTGCAGATGCTGGGCGACGGCTTCCAGGTCCGGCCAGCGGCTGGCGTCGCGGCTGAGCAGGCGGCGCAATTGGCTGCTCAGGCTGTCGCCGTCGTCGGGGCGGGCCAGCAGGTCGGCGGGGGCCCGCCGC
>NZ_AQOH01000026.1 GCF_000364705.1 Pseudomonas fuscovaginae SE-1
GTTCGTCCTGCAGCAGCGGCATGCCCAGGTAGCGGCTGCTGAACAGCAGGCTGCTGGTGGGGGCCGAGAATTCCAGCGGGCAGGGGAACAGCAGGTCGTACTCGCTGGCATGGCCAGGACGCGGGTAATGGAAGGTGGCCTGTTCCAGGCGGATGCGCTGGCCGATCAGCCAACTGCCGAGGCGATGCCAGATCACCAGCAGGCATTCGCAGAGGAAATGCTCCGGGTCCCAGAGATTCGAGGCATCCAGGCTCAGGCGCACCTTGTCGCCCTCGCGCGCCAGGCTCAGCAGCGGCCCCTCGGGAAACAGCCGGTAGAACAGCAGTCCACGGTTGAGGGCCTTTTCCAGGCTGCTGCAATGAATCAGCGCGTGGCACATCATCGCGAAGGTGCCGCGCTGGCTGCGGCTCTGGCCGAACCCCAGGTACTCGTCATCCAGTTCCAGCCACAGGCCTTGCAGCAGTTGGGTGAACTGTTCCGGGGCCAGGCGTGCCCTGGGTTCGCTCAACAGCTCCGGGGCGATACCCAGCCGTTGCAACAGGCCCGAGTAGGCGTAGCCCCTGCGACGGGCTCCATCCAGGGCGGCATTGGCGAAATGGCTGGCGATGCTGCGCTCACGCATGGGGCGGTCCGTGTCCATTGAATGGCGGATCTTAGTCAGGGATCTTGACTCGGAACAAGGCGGATATCCGCCAAAATCCATGGCTGCTGGCAGTGGAAGGGCGGAAATCCGCCATCTATTCTATAGGGGCTGGCTGACAGAAAACGACTGAAAGCCTGATGGCTAAAGGCTTTGACGGAATTTTCCGAAAGTGGCACGCGCCTTGCGATAAGGGAACGGTCTGCCCACGCAGTTCGACAAACAACAAATCCCTCCGGTGCAGGAGGGTTCGTGCTTCAGGTTGCGCATCTGTCAGATGGATGACAGTTGGGTGATCTCTTGAGGAACTTTGCAATGACGACTCGTCAGCCACTGTACAAATCGCTGTATTTCCAGGTCATCGTAGCGATCGCTATCGGTATCCTGCTCGGCCATTTCTACCCACAGACCGGCGTGGCCCTCAAGCCACTGGGTGACGGCTTTATCAAGCTGATCAAAATGGTCATCGCTCCCATCATCTTCTGCACCGTGGTCAGCGGTATCGCTGGCATGCAAAGCATGAAATCGGTCGGCAAGACCGGTGGTTATGCACTGCTCTACTTTGAAATCGTCTCGACCATCGCCCTGCTGATCGGCCTGATCGTGGTCAACGTCGTCCAGCCGGGCAGCGGCATGCACATCGACGTCGCCACCCTGGACGCCAAGAAGGTCGCTGCCTACGTCACCGCCGGTGCGGACCAGAGCGTGGTCGGCTTCATCCTGAACGTGATCCCGAACACCATCGTCGGTGCCTTCGCCAACGGCGATATCCTGCAGGTGCTGATGTTCTCGGTGATCTTCGGTTTCGCCCTGCATCGCCTGGGCGATTACGGCCGTCCGCTGCTGGACCTGATCGATCGCTTCGCTCACGCGATGTTCAACATCATCAACATGATCATGAAACTGGCGCCACTGGGTGCGCTGGGTGCCATGGCCTTCACCATCGGTGCCTACGGCGTGGGCTCGCTGGTGCAACTCGGCCAACTGATGATCTGCTTCTACATCACCTGCGTACTGTTCGTGCTGCTGGTGCTGGGCGCCATCTGCCGTGCCCACGGTTTCAGCGTACTGAAGCTGGTGCGCTACATCCGTGAGGAACTGCTGATCGTACTGGGGACTTCCTCCTCGGAATCGGCCCTGCCACGCATGCTGGTGAAGATGGAGCGCCTGGGTGCGAAGAAATCGGTCGTGGGCCTGGTGATTCCAACCGGCTACTCGTTCAACCTCGACGGCACCTCGATCTACCTGACCATGGCAGCCGTGTTCATCGCCCAGGCGACCGACACTCACATGGACATCACCCACCAGATCACCCTGCTGCTGGTGCTGCTGCTGTCCTCCAAGGGGGCTGCTGGCGTGACCGGTAGTGGCTTCATCGTTCTGGCCGCCACCCTGTCCGCCGTCGGCCACCTGCCGGTTGCCGGCCTGGCGCTGATCCTGGGTATCGACCGCTTCATGTCCGAAGCCCGTGCCTTGACCAACCTGGTGGGTAACGCGGTGGCTACCGTGGTCGTGGCCAAGTGGGTCAAGGAGTTGGATGAAGACAAGCTGCACGCGGAACTGGCTTCCGGTGGCCGCGCTATCGAAGATGAGCGCATCCTGGACGACCTGGGCGTGGCCGAAGGCCAGGCGCCAAACGTCAAGTAAGCCTCTGCGCAAGTTGAAAGAACCCATCTTCGGATGGGTTTTTTCATGCCCGTCGATGAGCGTTTGCGTCAGTCTTCCCGAGCATTGCGGTAATTGCTGTCAAGCCATGGGCTGCCTACTCTTTCAAGCGTCGCGCTGATCAGGTAGGTGGTTATGCAGGAATTCAGTCAAGAGACCCCGCAAGTACCAGCATCGGGCCCGCTGGCTTCGCTGAAGATCCTCGATTTTTCGACGCTGCTGCCGGGCCCGTTCGCCTCGCTGTTGCTGGCGGACATGGGCGCCGAGGTCCTGCGCATCGAATCACCCACCCGCCAGGACCTGTTGCGGGTGCTGCCGCCCCACGACCAGGGCGTTGCTGCCAGCCACGCCTATCTCAATCGCAACAAGCGCAGCCTGTCCCTGGATCTCAAGCAGGCCGAGGCGGTAGCCATCGTTCATCGACTGGTGCTCGAGTACGACATCCTGCTGGAGCAGTTCCGCCCCGGGGTGATGGATCGTCTGGGGCTTGGTTATGAAACCCTCAGGCGCAGCAACCCGCGACTGATCTACGTGGCGATCAGCGGTTATGGCCAGACCGGCCCCTACCGTGACCGCGCCGGGCATGACATCAACTACCTGGCTTTGTCGGGGCTGGCCAGCTATACCGGGCGCGCGCAGGGTGGGCCATTGCCACTGGCGATGCAGGTGGCCGATTTGGCGGGGGGCTCGCTGCATGGGGTGGTCGGCCTGCTGGCGGCGGTGATCGCCCGGCAGCAGACGGGGCAGGGACAGTATGTCGATGTAAGCATGACCGATTGTGCATTCAGCCTGAATGCCCTCGCCGGTGCCGGTTTCCTGGCCTGTGGTGTCGAGCCGGGGCGCGAGCGACAGGTGCTCAATGGCGGCAGTTTCTATGACTACTACCGCAGTCGTGACGGTCGCTGGTTTTCCGTCGGCAGCCTGGAACCGAACTTCATGGGGGCGCTGTGTGGCGCTCTGGCGCGCCCCGAATTGGCCAGTCATGGCCTGTCGCCCGATCCTGCCCGGCAACAGTGGCTCAAGCAGCAGTTGCAACTGGAGTTCGAGAAATATGATTACGAAGCGCTGTGCGGGGTGTTTGCCGGTATCGATGCCTGTGTGGAGCCGGTGCTGGACTTGGCCGAAGCGGTCGAGCACCCGCAGTTGAAGGCGCGAGGTATGGTGGTCCAGGTGCCACGGGAGAGCGGCGGCAGTCAGGCGCAGATGGCATGCCCGTTGAAGTTCTCCCAGGGGCTGCCGGAGCCGAGGTACGTTGGAGGCGCGGTGGGGGAGCATAACGACCAGGTGTTGCGTGAGCTGGGATACAGCGACGAACAAATCGTGGGGCTGCGTAGAGGGGGAGCGTTAGGCTGAGTCTGTGGGGATTTGTGCCGGCCCTTTCGCGGGCAAGCCCTGCTTCCGCAAGGTGAGGCCGTAGGGCAAGGGTGAGAACGAGCGCAGGCTTTAGGAGCAGGCGGTGCGGCGATCCGACTTGCGGTGGCCACCACCAGGGGCGGATTACTCGACCCGGACCTCGCCACTGAACACCAGCGTCTGTCGACAGCGCCGGCACAGGTAACGCCGCCCCTGGCTGACCAGCCGATGGCGCTGGACCGAGAACGGGAAATCGCTGTCGGCACAGGGGCAGCGATAGATGTAGCGCGTCACGCTGCGCCGCTGTACCTCGTAGGTGTGGCAGCGGTTGGGCGGCAGTTCGTAGACGCCACGCATGATCAGTTGCCATTCCTCGCCATGGGGCTGGATCCGGTCGCCGAACAGTTGATGGGCAATCAGGTGGGCGACTTCATGGGGTACGGTCTGGCGCAGGAAGTCCTCGCTGTTCTCGCGGTACAGTTGTGGATTGAAGCGCAACAGGTTCTCGTGCAAGTGGGCGACACCGGCTTTCTGGCCACGCAGCTTGAGGCTGATGGTCGGGCGTTTGAAAGGACGTTTGAAAAAGGATTCGGCTTGCAGGAAACAGTCTTCGACGCGGGTATAGAGTTGCTCGGGCATGCTGTACATTTCTCCAGAGACGTCGAGTATGCCGCAAAGCTCGTCGATTCCGAATCCGCCAGGCGCCGAATGGTCGTGTCGACATGAAAAGGCCGCCTTGCGGCGGCCCGTGTCGGCAGTTTCTGGTTATCTAGCTGGTATACACGGGGCCGACTCCCAGGCCCCAGACGACCACGGTGAAGGCCATGATCGCCACCAGCACGACCAGCCCGACGGCCAGTACCGAACTGGAGAACAGGAAACCTTCGTCCGAAGGTATGTTCATGAAGGTCGGCAGGCCGACGTAGAGCAGGTAGACCGTGTAGCAGATCGCCGCCGTCCCGACGATCATGCCCAGCCACATGTGTGGATAGAGCGCCGCCAGGCCGCCGATGAACAGCGGGGTGGCGGTGTAGGTGGCGAAGGCCACGCAACGCTGCAGGCTGGGGTTGGCGTCGTAGGTACGGGCCATCCAGTGGATGAACGCGCCCATCACCGCCACCCCGCCGAGCATGGCCAGGTAGGACATGACGGTCATCCAGATCGCGCTGTCCTGGGTCAGCATGACCGGTGCCCGGTTGCCGATGACCCAGCCGACCCGGGTGGTGCCGATAAAGGCGGAAACCGCGGGAATCGCGGCGAGAATCAGGGTGTGGGTAAGGTACATGTGGCCGATGCTTTCCTCGGCATCGCCACGGATTTCCCGCCATTCCTGATCAGGGTGGGTGAACAGTCCCACGACATGATGGATCATCTGAGTCACTCCTTTCGTTATTACCATCGCCCCCCAAACGGAGCGCCGGGACAGACGGCCAGAGTAATCGGAGGTCTGGATATGTCTGCGACCTTATGTCGCAGTATAGGAAGGACTGGAGCCCGCAGGGCAGGGGTTTTAGCTCAAATTGCACTGTCGGACAGGGCTGTAATAGCGTTGTAGCATTTGTTGGATGTCCCGAGAGCTCCATGAGCACGCCTGTGTCCGTCCGCTCCACTCCCACCGCGACGGGTTTGTGCGTAAAATAGTCGCCTTTTTCGACACACCGCGCGGATTTCAAGGGCTATGGGCACTCTTTCGGTCAATCAGAACAAACTGCAGAAACGCCTTCGCCGGCAGGCGGGCGAGGCAGTCGCCGACTTCAACATGATCGAGGACGGCGACAAGGTGATGGTCTGCCTGTCGGGTGGCAAGGACAGCTACACCATGCTCGACGTTCTGATGCACCTGCAGAAAGTCGCACCGATCAAGTTCGACATCGTCGCCGTGAACATGGACCAGAAGCAGCCCGGCTTCCCTGAGCACGTGCTGCCCGCGTACCTGAAAGAGCTGGGCGTGGAGTACCACATCGTCGAGAAGGACACCTACTCGGTGGTCAAGGAACTGGTACCGGAAGGCAAGACCACCTGCTCGCTGTGCTCGCGCCTGCGCCGCGGCACGCTGTACACCTTCGCCGACGAGATCGGGGCGACCAAGATGGCCCTGGGGCATCACCGCGACGATATCGTCGAGACCTTCTTCCTCAACATGTTCTATAACGGTTCGCTCAAGGCCATGCCGCCCAAGCTGCTGGCCGACGATGGTCGCAACGTGGTGATCCGGCCGTTGGCCTACTGCAGCGAAAAGGACATCCAGGCCTACTCGGACTTCAAGCAATTCCCGATCATCCCCTGCAACCTCTGCGGTTCCCAGGAGAACCTGCAGCGCCAGGTGGTCAAGGAGATGCTGCAGGAGTGGGAGCGCAAGAATCCGGGCCGTACCGAGAACATCTTCCGTGGCCTGCAGAACGTCAGCCCGTCGCAGTTGGCCGACCGCAACCTGTTCGACTTCGCCAGCCTGCGCATCGACGAGACGGCCGCCTCGCGCTTCGTCAATGTCGTGAACCTGTAAGGGCAGCGCATGCGCGACTACAAGTGGCTGCACGAGTACTGTCTGAACCGCTTTGGTTCGGCGGCGGCGCTGGAAGCGCAACTGCCGGTGCCGCGCACTCCGGCGCAACTGCGCGCGTTCGGCGATGACCGCTACCTGTCGCTGATCGCCCTGCGGGTCTTTCGTGCCGGGCTCAAGCACAGCCTGGTGGATGCCAAGTGGCCGGCCTTCGAGCAGGTGTTCTTCGGCTTCGACCCGGAGAAGGTGGTGCTGATGGGGGCCGAGCATCTGGAGCGACTGATGCAGGACACGCGGATCATCCGCCACCTGGGCAAGCTCAAGAGCGTGCCGCGCAATGCGCAGATGGTGCTGGACGTGGCGAAGCAGAAGGGCAGCTTCGGCAACCTGATCGCCGACTGGCCGGTGACCGAGATCACCGGTCTGTGGAAGTACCTGGCCAAGCACGGGCATCAGCTCGGTGGCCTGTCGGCACCACGGCTGCTGCGGATGGTCGGCAAGGACACCTTCGTACCGAGCAATGACGTAGTGGCGGCGCTCAACGCCCAGGACATCATCGACAAGGTGCCGAGCAGCCTGCGCGACCTGGCGATCGTCCAGGACGCCTTCAACCAGTGGCATGCCGAGAGTGGCCGGCCGATGTGCCAGTTGTCGATGATGCTGGCGTTCACCGTCAACCACTGATCAGGTTTTCTGGGGGACTGATCGTTCCCACGCTCCGCGTGGGAACGCAGCCCGTGACGCTTTGCGTCACAAAAACGGACGCTGAGCGTCCAGGGAGACGTGCCCACGCGGAGCGTGGGAACGATCGGGAAACCGTGGGAGTTCAGGCGGGTTGTGGCTGGCCTTCCCCGGCCAGGCGCCGGTTCAACTGGTGGCGCCAGCGCACGTAGACCATCGCACTGCAGAACACCGCCAGGCTCGCGCCCATTTCCAGCAGGCCGAACACCTGCCGGTTCGGGTCGAAGGCCGCCAGCGCACCCTTGAGAAAGTACAGGTTCACCACATAGCAGGTGAACGAGTGCCCGCGCGGGCTACCGGTCAACATTCCCGGCACCAGTGGCAGCAGCGGCACCAGTTCGATCAGCAGGATCACCCAGGGGCGGGCGCCGTGCAGGTCGGCGAACACCAGGTAGTACACGCACAGCAGGCCGACCAGGCCGAAAAAGCACGCCAGGGCCAGCCAGCGGCCGAACCTGACGCGTGGTTCCAGCCATTCCTGGCTGGGCAGTACCTTGGGCTTCCTAGCCACGGCCTTTCTCCAGTTGCAGTGCGGTGGTCGCCAGGCGCTTGCCGAGTGCGCGGCACAGGGCGATTTCATGTTCGTCCAGCGGTCGCTTGCCGTCGCTGCCGGTGTGGTGGCTGGCACCGTAGGGCGTGCCGCCGCCGCGGGTATCGAGCAGTGCCGACTCGCTGTAGGGCAGGCCGGTAACCAGCATGCCGTGGTGCAGCAATGGCAGCAGCATCGACAGCAGGGTGCTTTCCTGGCCGCCGTGCAGGCTGGAGGTCGAGGTGAACACCGCGCCCGGCTTGCCCACCAGGGCGCCGGTCAGCCACAGGCTGCTGGTGCCGTCGATGAAGTACTTCAAGGGTGCCGCCATGTTGCCGAAGCGGGTCGGGCTGCCCAGGGCGAGGGCCGAACAGTGCTTCAGATCGTCGAGGCTGGCATACAGCGCGCCTTCCTCGGGAATGGCTGGCGCCACCGCCTCGCATTCAGTGGAAATGGCCGGAACGGTACGCAGGCGTGCCTCCAGACCGGCCTGCTCGACGCCCCGGGCAATCTGCCGGGCCATCTCGCGGGTGGAGCCGTTGCGGCTGTAGAACAACACCAGGACGTACGGTTCGCTCACGGCAGGATCTCCAGCACCTTCTCCGGCGGCCGGCCGATGATCGCCTTGTCGCCCGCCACCAGGATCGGGCGCTCCATGAGTTTGGGATGGGCGGCGATGGCGGCGATCAGTTGTTCTTCGCCGAGCTGGCTGTCGGCCAGGTTCAGGCTCTGGTATTCGTCTTCGCCGCTACGCAGCAGTTGCCGGGCGCTGATGCCGAGCTTGCCCAGCAGGCTGCGCAACTGGGCCGCGTCGAGCGGGGTTTCCAGGTAGCGCACCACGGTCGGGGCCAGGCCTCGGGCTTCGAGCAGTTCCAGCGCACCACGGGATTTCGAGCAGCGCGGGTTGTGATAAAGCGTCAGATCGGTCATGTGCGGGTCGCATCTTGCGTAAGGTGGCGGGTATTCTACCTGCCTGGCGAGCGCTCCTGAACCGTACGAGGTAAATGGTCGCAGTCGATGGCTCATTTGACGGGGGATTGCACACATGGCAAGGCGATTGGCAGCCGTACTGGCGATGATGGGCGCGCTGCTGCTCAGCGGTTGCGGCAATGATTACGGGGTTGACCAGCACGGTCAGAAGGTGGCGGCCGAGCGCCTGGACAAGCACTGGAAGGTGGTCAACTACTGGGCGGACTGGTGTGGCCCGTGCCGCACGGAAATCCCGGAGCTCAACGCCCTGTCCGAACAGCTCAAGGAGCAGTCGGTGGGGGTATTCGGGGTCAATTTCGACGGATTGCAGGGTGATGAGCTGAACAAGGCCGCCGAGGCATTGGGGATCAGGTTCACGGTGCTGGCGCAGGACCCTGCGGATCTCTTCGAGCTGCCACGCAGCGAGGCGCTGCCGGTGACCTACATCATCGACGACAAGGGCAAGGTGCGCGAGCAACTGATGGGCGAGCAGACGGCGGCCGGTGTGCTGGCGAAGCTCAAGGCGCTCAAGGGCTGAGTGGCCCTGGCAGTTGTCATGGCGCCCCGGGGAAGGGCGCCATGGAGCGGCCTGGCGGTCAGCCTTCTTCCGACCATAGGCGCAGCGGCTGGCCCTGGGCCGGCCAGAAGCGTACCTGCTCGACCGGGGAGATATCCCAGCGCTGGACGTTTTCCAGTGCCTGCAGGAAACGCTTCTCCTGCTCCATCAGGGCCGGGGCGCAGAGCTTGCGGGTGCTGCCGACCTTGCCGAAGCTCAGGCTATCGCCATCGAGGGTGTAGGGCGCGAACCAGTGGTTGCAGCCGCCGTTGCCATAGGCCCGGCCGTCGTCGCCAAGGGTGACGGTCAGGTGGCTGTTGTCGATCAGCGGACGTTCGCCGATCCACTCCAGCACGTAGCTGTGATCCTGCTGCAGTTGCACACGGTCGCCGGCACAGCCCACCAGGCTGGTGGCCAGCATCCCCAGAATCACCGCGTGTCTCATCATCTTGCCTCCTGGCATTTCGGGCAGAGGTGCTTCTCGCCCTGGGTGGTCCAGCCCAGCTCGGCGATGCGCGCCGTGGCTGCGGGTTTCTGTGCCGGGACGCCGAGCCTGGCGTCCACGGCGAATTCGAAGTCCAACTGTTTGGCGCAGCTGTCGCAGTGGACTTGCCACTGGTGGATCGCCAGTTCGCCGAACACCGGCCCGCGGGCCATGGCGGTCCACTGGCCGGGCGGGTTGATCAGGTGCCGTACGGTTTCGACGGTCAGGCGCATGGACAGGTCACGGCTGCCCTTGAGGGTGACCAGCAGCACGTCGTCGATGCGGATCGAGCCACCGTTGCCGGTGACCTGGTAGCGGCCCGGCACCAGGGCGCGGCATTCGGTCAGGGTGTGTTGCGGGTTCATCAGGCTGTAGCGGAAATCGTGTTCGACCATGGGTCCTCCAAATATGGCCGATATGCTAGCACGCAGCGGCCCGGCCGATGGCAGCCGCTTGCGACCTTCGATCCGGTTGGCCGGGCTTTTCCCGCCGATCAGCCTTCCACCAGGTTCTGCGGCCGGCCGGCCTGCCAGGCGGCGATGTTGTCCAGGGTCGTGGCGGCGATCGCGGCCAGGGCCTCATGGGTCAGGAAGGCCTGGTGCGCGGTGACGATCACGTTGGGGAAGGTCAGCAGCCGCGCCAGTACATCGTCCTGCAGTGGCAGGTCGGAGCGGTCCTCGAAGAACAGTTGGGCCTCCTCCTCGTAGACATCCAGCCCGAGGTAGCCGAGCTGGCCCTCCTTGAGCGCCTCGATCAGGGCCGGAGTGTCCACCAGGCCGCCGCGGCCGGTATTGATCAGCATCGCTCCGGGTTGCAGGTGGGCGAGGGTTTCGCGGTTGATCAGGTAGCGCGTGTCGGCGGTCAGCGGGCAATGCAGGCTGATGATTCGCGACCGGGCGAGCAGTTCCGGCAGCTCCAGGTAGTGTGCGCCGAGGGCCAGGACTTCCGGATTCGGGTAGGGGTCGTAGGCCAGCAACTGGCAGCCGAAACCGGCCATGATCCGTGCGAAGGTCGCGCCGATCTGGCCGGTACCGACGATGCCGACGGTCTTGCCGGCGAGGTCGAAGCCGGTCAGCCCGTGCAGGCTGAAGTCGCCCTCGCGGGTGCGGTTGTAGGCCCGGTGCAGTCGGCGGTTGAGCGCCAGGATCAGTGCCACCGCGTGTTCGGCCACGGCATGGGGCGAATAGGCCGGCACGCGCACCACGCTCAGGCCCAGGCGCCGGGCCGCCTTCAGGTCGACGTGATTGTAGCCGGCCGAACGCAGGGCGATCAGCCGGGTGCCGCCGGCGGCCAGTTGTTCCAGCACCGGGGCGCTCAGGTCGTCGTTGATGAAGGCACAGACCACCTCGTGCCGCTCGGCCAGGGGCGCGGTATCCAGGCTCAGGCGCGCGGCCTGGAAGTGCAGTTCGAGTCCGGAGGGCAGGGGGCTGGCCTGGAAACTGTCGCGGTCGTAGGTCTGGCTGCTGAAGAGTATTCCACGCATGACGATTTTCCTTTCGAAAGTGACCGGCAGCCTAGCGCCGGTCACCTGGGCGTGTATTGCCGTGGATCAGGCGCTGACCCGGGCCTCGATGGCCAGGCGGGCGATCGCCATGTCCAGTTCGTCGAGGGCCTGGTGGGCATTGGCATCGTCCTGCTTGAGCAGGGTCTCGCTGCGCTGGCAGGCCGCGCGCAACTGCGGTACGCCGCAGTAGCGGGTGGCGCCGTGCAGGCGGTGGACACGTTCGATCAGGCCGTTGTTGTCATGGGCCTCGCGGGCCGAGCGGATCGCCTCGCGGTCGGCATCCAGCGAGGCCAGCAGCATCGCCAGCATGTCGGCGGCCAGGTCGGCCTTGCCGGCGGCCAGGCGCAGGCCTTCTTCCGGGTCGAGCACCAGCAGTTCGGAGGCGTTGTTAGCGGCGTCGCCGCCACGCTCCTGACTCTGGTTGCGCAGGGCCAGTCCGGTCCATTTCAGCACCACCTGGGCCAGTTGGCGTTCGCTGATGGGCTTGGTCAGGTAATCGTCCATGCCGCTTTGCAGCAACGCACGTTTTTCGTTGGCCATGGCGTGGGCGGTCAGGGCGACGATGGGCAGCGCGGCGCTTTGCCGTTCGTTTTCCCACTGGCGAATCGCCTCGGTCGCTTGCCGGCCGTCCATGCCGGGCATCTGCACGTCCATCAGTACCAGGTCGAAACTGGCTTGCTGAACCGCATCGATCGCCGCGTAGCCGCTGTCCACCGCCAGCACCTCGGCGCCCATGTCTTCGAGCAGGGTCTGCACCAGCAGCAGATTGGCCGGGTTGTCGTCCACGCACAGCACCCGTGGTGCGCGGCTGCCGAGCGGTTCGCTGGGCTCCAGGCGTGCCGGGCGTGGGGCGATCAGGTCCGAGAGCGTCCGACGCAGCTTGCGGGTACAGGCCGGCTTGGCCTGGAGCTGGTTGTGCGGGTTGGGCACCGACAGATGGAACAGGGTCTGCTCGGTGGTCGGGCAGAGTACCAATACCCGGCAACCGAGGTGTTCGAGGTCCCAGATATGCTGGTTCAGTCGCTCCGGCGGCATGTCCTGGGCCGTGACGCCGACGACCGCCAGGTCGATGGCCTGTTCGGTCTGGTAGGCACCGGTGACGCCATTGGCCAGGCCCGGCAGGCTGTTGAACGGAATCACTTCCAGACCGCAGTCTTCCAGTTGGTGCTGCAGGGCCTGGCGTGCCAGTTCGTGGTGTTCCAGCACGGCGACGCGTCGACCGAGCAGCGGTGCGGCGGGCAGGTCCTCGATATCGTCGCGGGTCTTGGGCAGGCTCAGGCTGATCCAGAACTCGGAGCCTTCGCCCGGCGTACTGTCGACACCGATCTCGCCGCCCATCTGCTCGATCAGGCGCTTGGAGATCACCAGCCCGAGACCGATGCCGCCGGGCTGCCGGGACAGCGAATTGTCAGCCTGGCTGAAGGCCTGGAACAGCGCCCGCACATCCTGGCTCGACAGGCCGATGCCGGTGTCCTGCACGCTGATGCGCAATTGCACGCTGTCCTCGTGTTCCTCTTCGAGCATGGCCCGGGCGACGATGGTGCCTTCACGGGTGAACTTGATCGCGTTGCTCACCAGGTTGGTGAGGATCTGCTTGAGGCGCAGCGGATCGCCGATCAACGACAACGGCGTATCGCGATAGACCAGGCTGACCAGTTCCAGCTGCTTGGCGTGGGCCGCCGGGGCGAGGATGGTCAGGGTGTCCTGCAGCAGGTCGCGCAGGTTGAACGGAATGCTGTCGAGCACCAGCTTGCCGGCCTCGATCTTCGAGAAGTCGAGGATTTCATTGATGATCCCCAATAGGCTGTCGGCGGACTTTTCGATGGTACTCAGGTAATCCAACTGGCGCGGGGTCAGCTCGCTTTTCTGCAGCAGGTGGGTGAAACCGAGGATGCCGTTGAGCGGGGTGCGGATCTCGTGGCTCATGTTGGCGAGGAATTCGGACTTGATCCGGCTGGCTTCCAGGGCTTCCTTGCGCGCCAGGTCGAGTTCGATGTTCTGGATCTCGATGGTTTCCAGGTTCTGGCGCACGTCCTCGGTGGCTTGGTCGATGCTGTGCTGCAATTCTTCCTGGGCGTTCTGCAGGGTCTCGGCCATGCGGTTGATGCCGGAGGCCAACTGGTCCAGTTCCTGGCTGCCGAGCGCTGGCAGGCGGGTTTCCAGATTGCCGTCCTTGAGCTGGGCCACGGCCTGCCGGATCTGGCTGATCGGGGTATTGATGGTGCGACTCATGCGCAGGGCCAGCAGTGCGGTGCCGAGCAGGCCGGTGGCGATCAGCAGCAGGCTGGCGAACAGACTGCGGTAGCCACGCAGCAGCATGCCGTTGTGCGACAGCTCCAGCTCGACCCAGCCCAGCAGCCGGTCCGCTTCATCGGGCACCGGCTCGCCGGCCATGCCGCGATGCCGGCCGAACACCGGCAGCAGGTAGCGGGTAGCGTCGTTGCCGCTGCGTTGCAGCATGTGGCTGCTGTTGCCGGTGGGCGGCTGGTTGAGCATGCTCGGGCCGGCATGGGCCAGTTGTTCGCGGTTGGCACCGAGGAACGACACCGCGCGGACGTCGGTCTGTTCCAGGGCCTGGGTGGCAACCCGCTCCAACTGTTCGCTGTCGTTGCGGCTCAGGGCCGGAGCGACCAGCGGGGCCAACTGCTCGGCGATCATCTCGCCACGCTGCAGCAACTGGCTTTGCAGTTCCGATTGCTGCAACCAGGTGAAGTACCCGCCCAGCACCAGCGCCATCAGCGTGGTCGGCAGCAGGGTGAGCAGAAGGACACGGCCTTTGATGCCCAGGTTCTTAAGCACGCAAAACTCTCCATCAGATACGGCGTTTGGCAGACACGGCGATCTTCTATTTGCGGCGAGCGCTTCCTGCGCCCGCACCACCTGCGCAGTGTAGCCATATGAGGTGGTGGAAATCTCGCAAAGTTCGCGGGGGCTTCAATGACTCCCGGGCCCAGGTCTGACGGACGGCCTCCCTGTCGGCGGACGCGTGGAGCACCCTTGGCATTCTCGAAACCGCTTATAGCCAGAAGCCATAAGCATCGCACTTTGCGTGATATGGGCCGCAGGCGTTTGCCGGTATGATAGTCGCCCCCCGCAGTCTGGATTGCGAATACGCCATGACCTTGCAGTATCCAACTATCGCCGATTGCATCGGCAACACGCCCCTGGTTCGTCTGCAACGCTTGCCTGGAAATACCAGCAACACCCTCCTGCTCAAGCTTGAAGGGAACAATCCAGCAGGCTCCGTGAAGGACCGTCCGGCCCTGTCGATGATCACCCGCGCCGAGTTGCGCGGGCAGATCCAGCCCGGTGACACCCTGATCGAGGCGACCTCGGGCAACACCGGGATTGCCTTGGCCATGGCCGCGGCGATCAAGGGCTACAGGATGATCCTGATCATGCCCGACAACTCCACGGCCGAGCGCAAGGCGGCGATGACCGCCTATGGCGCCGAGCTGATCCTGGTCAGCCGCGAGGAGGGCATGGAAGGCGCCCGCGACCTCGCCGAGAGGATGCAGGCCGAAGGTCGCGGCAAGGTGCTCGACCAGTTCGCCAACGGTGACAACCCCGAGGCGCACTACACCGGCACCGGCCCGGAAATCTGGCGGCAGACCCAGGGCGGTATCACCCACTTCGTCAGCTCCATGGGCACCACCGGCACCATCATGGGCGTGTCGCGCTACCTGAAGGAGCAGAACCCGGACGTGCAGATCGTCGGCCTGCAGCCGATGGAAGGCGCGACCATTCCGGGCATCCGTCGTTGGCCCCATGAATACCTGCCACGGATCTTCCAGTCCGAGCGGGTCGACCGCATCGTCGACATGGGCCAGGAAGAAGCCGAAGACGTGATGCGTCGCCTGGCCCGTGAAGAAGGCGTATTCTGTGGGGTGTCCTCGGGCGGTGCGGTGGCGGCCATGCTGCGCCTGTCGCGCGAGGTCGAGAACGCGGTGATGGTCGCGATCATCTGTGACCGCGGCGACCGCTACCTGTCGACCGGCATCTACGACGCTCCCAACTGATGGCCAGACAGCAGAAAGGCCTGCGCTTCCAGCCGACTGGCGGCAGCCGGGCCCCGCAAGTGCCCGTTGGCAAGAAACAACGGCTGACGATCGAGCGGCTGGCCAACGACGGCCGTGGGATCGCCTTCATCGAAGGGCGCACCTGGTTCGTCGCCGGCGCCCTGGCTGGTGAGGAAGTCGAGGCGCGGGTGCTGGGTGCCCATGGCAAGGTGGTCGAGGCGCGCAGCGAACGCCTGCTGCTCGCCAGCGACCAGCGTCG
The DNA here is from genome assembly GCF_000364705.1 of Pseudomonas fuscovaginae SE-1. Taxonomy (GTDB): domain Bacteria; phylum Pseudomonadota; class Gammaproteobacteria; order Pseudomonadales; family Pseudomonadaceae; genus Aquipseudomonas; species Aquipseudomonas fuscovaginae_A. The sequence goes on from NZ_AQOH01000026.1 coordinate 15,220, forward strand.
TCCGGCGCCCTGTGCCCACGTCGGGCGCTGTGGCGGTTGCAGCATCCAGCACATGCCCCATGCGGACCAGCTTGCCCTCAAGCAGCGTATGCTCGCCGAGCAGTTGTCGCGGGTGGCGGGTGCCGAGCCCGAGCAGTGGGCGGTGCCGCTGACCGGCCCCGAGTTCGGTTATCGCCGGCGGGCCCGGGTGGCGGTGCGCTGGGATGCCAAGGCCAGGCAACTGGAGGTGGGTTTTCGTGCGGCGTCCAGCCAGGACATCGTCGCCATCGACGATTGCCCGGTGCTGGTCGAATCCCTGCAACCGATCATGAACGGCCTGCCGACAATGCTCCGGCGTTTGAGCAAGCCCCAGTCGCTGGGGCACGTCGAACTGTTCAGCGGTTCGGCCGTGGCCGTGTTGTTGCGGCATATGTCGCCGTTGTCGGCCGCTGACCTGAAGGTCTTGCGCGACTTCTGCGAAGAGCACTGCGCGCAGCTCTGGCTGCACGGCGAGGAAGGGCCGCAGCCGGTGGAGGCGGCGCAGTCGCTCGGCTATCGCCTGGCGCGGTGGAACCTGGAGCTGGCCTACCGGCCGGGAGATTTCGTTCAGGTCAATGCCGGGGTCAACGAGGCGATGGTGGCCCAGGCGCTCGACTGGCTGCAGCCTGCGCCCGAGGAGCGGGTACTGGACCTGTTCTGCGGCCTGGGCAACTTCGCCCTGCCGCTCGCTCGCCAGGTGCGCGAGGTGGTGGCGGTGGAGGGCGTGCAGACCATGGTCGACCGGGCTGCCGCGAATGCCGCCGCGAACGATCTGCATAACGCGAGCTTTTTTCAGGCCGATTTATCCCGGCCTCTGAATGATGCCGGTTGGGCCAAAGCAGGCTTTTCTGCGGTACTCTTGGACCCACCACGCGACGGTGCCCTCGAAATGGTCGGCAAGCTTGCCGGATTGGGCGCCAGGCGTCTGGTGTACGTGTCGTGCAACCCCGCGACTCTGGCGCGCGACACGGTCGAATTGATCAAGCAGGGCTACCGGTTAAAACGTGCCGGGATCCTCGATATGTTTCCGCAGACAGCGCATGTCGAGGCCATGGCGTTATTTGAAACGAGCCAGGATGCTCGTCTAGTCTGACTGGTCGCCCCCGCACTCCGACCGGCCCTGCCGGAGTGCGGGGGGCAATCAACGGCCAGCGATTCTGACGCATTGAATCTGCGTCGTAGGGAAGGTAAGCAAGATGGTACAGGTGAGAGCACACCAGCCGATCAACACCGACGGCAGTATCAATCTCGAGGCATGGCTCGACCACACGGTGAGCGTCGATCCGGCGCTGGACCGCGAAGCATTGAAGGAGGCCTGCGAGTACGCACGGCTTGCCGAACAACAGACCCTGCCGACCCAGGATGCCTGGGCCGAAGGTGGCAGTTTCAGTACCGGGCTCGAGATCGCCGATATCCTCGCCGACCTCAAGCTCGATCAGGACTCCCTGGTCGCCGCCGTCCTGTACCGTGGCGTGCGCCAGGGGCAGATCCTGTTGCCGGCGGTCAGCCAGAAATTCGGCCCGGTGGTGGCCAAGCTGATCGATGGCGTGCAGCGCATGGCGGCCATCAGTGCCAGCCTCAGCCCGCGCCAGTCCCAGGTCATGGGCACCCAGGTGCAGGTGGAGAATCTGCGCAAGATGCTCGTGGCCATGGTCGACGACGTGCGCGTCGCGCTGATCAAGCTGGCCGAGCGCACCTGCGCGATCCGGGCGGTGAAGAATGCCGACGAAGAAAAGCGCAATCGCGTGGCCCGCGAGGTCTTCGACATCTATGCGCCGCTGGCCCATCGCCTGGGCATCGGCCATATCAAGTGGGAGCTGGAGGACCTGTCCTTCCGTTACCTGGAGCCCGACCAGTACAAGCAGATCGCCAAGCTGCTGCACGAGCGGCGGCTGGATCGCGAGCGCTTCATCAGCGATGTGATGTGCCAACTGGAAAACGAACTGCTGGCGACCGGCGTCAAGGCCGACATCAGTGGCCGGGCCAAGCACATCTATTCGATCTGGCGCAAAATGCAGCGCAAGGGCCTGGAGTTCAGCCAGATCTACGACGTGCGCGCGGTACGCGTGCTGGTTCCGGAAATGCGCGACTGCTATACCGCGCTGGGGATCGTCCACACCCTGTGGCGGCATATACCCAAGGAATTCGACGACTACATCGCCAACCCCAAGGAAAACGGCTATCGCTCGCTGCACACCGCGGTGATCGGCCCGGAAGGCAAGGTGCTGGAAGTGCAGATCCGCACCCACGCCATGCACGAGGAGGCGGAACTCGGCGTCTGTGCGCACTGGAAGTACAAGGGCACCGACGTCAAGTCCGGCTCCAACCACTACGAAGAGAAGATCTCCTGGTTGCGCCAGGTGCTGGAATGGCACGAGGAGCTGGGAGATATCGGTGGCCTGGCGGACCAGTTGCGGGTCGATATCGAGCCGGACCGGGTCTACGTCTTCACTCCGGACGGGCATGCGATCGACCTGCCCAAGGGCGCCACTCCACTGGACTTCGCTTATCGGGTGCACACCGAGATCGGCCACAACTGCCGGGGCGCGAAGATCAACGGGCGCATCGTGCCGCTCAACTACAGCCTGCAGACCGGCGAGCAGGTGGAAATCATCACCAGCAAGCACGGTACGCCGAGCCGCGACTGGCTGAACTCGAACCTGGGCTACGTGACCACCTCGCGGGCGCGGGCGAAGATCGTCCACTGGTTCAAGCTGCAGGCGCGCGACCAGAACGTCGCGGCCGGCAAGACCCTGCTCGAACGTGAGCTGACGCGCCTGGACCTGCCCCAGGTGGACTTCGACAAGCTCGCCGACAAGGCCAACATGAAGACCGCCGAGGACATGTTCGCGGCCCTCGGCGCCGGTGATCTGCGCCTGGCGCAACTGGTCAACACCGCACAGCAACTGGTCGAGCCGGAGCGCGGCAACGAGCAGTTGGAGCTGATCCCGCGCAAGTCCGCCGGCTACAAGCCGGGCAAGCGTGGCGACATCCAGATCCAGGGCGTCGGCAACCTGATGACCCAGATGGCCGGCTGCTGCCAGCCGCTGCCGGGCGATGCCATCGTCGGCTACATCACCCAGGGCCGCGGGGTGAGCATTCACCGCCAGGACTGCGCCTCGGTGCTGCAACTGAGCGGGCGCGAGCCGGAGCGGATCATCCAGGTCAGTTGGGGGCCGGTGCCGGTGTCGACCTATCCGGTGGATATCATGATTCGCGCCTACGACCGTTCCGGTCTGTTGCGTGACGTGTCCCAGGTGCTGCTCAACGAGCGGATCAACGTGCTGGCGGTCAACACCCGCTCGAACAAGGAGGACAACACCGCGTTGATGTCCCTGACCATCGAGATCCCGGGGCTGGACGCGTTGGGGCGGTTGCTGGGGCGGATTTCCCAGCTACCGAACATCATCGAAACCCGCCGCAACCGCACGACTTGAGCCTCTGTGCTCGGCCGATGATCGTTCCCACGCTCGGCGTGGGAACGCATCCCGGCGACGCTCCGCGTCATAGGAGCGGACGCCGGGCGTCCTGTGCGGCATGCCCACGTGGAGCGTGGCAACGATCGGAAAGCTTCGCGGGCAAGCCCGCTCCTACAAAACCCGAGAACGACCGATGTACAGCCTTCAAGACCTGTTGCACCTGATGGCCCGGCTGCGCGACCCGCAATATGGTTGCCCCTGGGACATCAAGCAAAGCTACGCGACCATCGTGCCCCATACCCTCGAGGAAGCTTACGAGGTGGCCGATGCCATCGAGCGTGAGGATTTCGAACACCTTCAGGGCGAGTTGGGCGACCTGCTGTTCCAGGTGGTCTACTACAGTCAGTTGGCTCGCGAAGAGGGGCGTTTCGAATTCGACGGCGTGGTCGATGGTATCACCCGTAAACTGATTCGCCGCCATCCCCATGTATTCCCCACCGGCGACCTCTATGCGCCGGTGGATCTGCCACGCCTGAGCGAAGAGCAGGTCAAGCATCGCTGGGAAGAGATCAAGGCCGAGGAGCGCGCCGAGAACCACCGTGCTCCCGAGCAGTTGTCGTTGCTCGATGACGTGCCCGCCGCTTTGCCGGCGTTGTCCCGGGCGGCAAAACTGCAGAAGCGGGCAGCCCAGGTCGGCTTCGACTGGCCGGCGGCTTTGCCGGTGGTGGACAAGATCCGCGAAGAGCTCGACGAAGTGCTCGAAGCCATGGCGGATAACGACCCGGCGGCCATGGCCGATGAAATCGGCGACCTCTTGTTCAGCGTGGTCAATCTGGCCCGGCACCTCAAGGTCGACCCGGAAAACGCCCTGCGCGGTGCCAATGGCAAATTCGACCGACGTTTCCGATTCGTCGAACAGGCATTGCGCGACACCCACCGTCCCATGGAAGATTGCACCCTCGAAGAATTGGACGCCTTGTGGGGCGAAGCCAAGCGTCAGGAACAGAATGCACCCAGCTGCGGCTGAGTCGTTGACCCCAAGTGAGTAAGCATCATGAGCCTTTCCCTTCGCGACCAGTTGCTCAAGGCAGGTCTGGTCAATCAAAAGCAGGCCAAGCAGGTCAGCAAGGACAAACAGAAACACCAGCGCCTGGTCCACAAGGGCCAGGCCGAGGTGGACGATACCCAGGCGCGCCTGGCCCAGGAGGCGCAGGCCGAGAAGGTCAAGCGTGACCAGGAGCTGAACCGCCAGCATCAGGAAAAGGCCGAAGCCAAGGCCCGTGCGGCTCAGGTCAAGCAACTGATCGAAACCTCGCGTCTGCCCAAGCTGACCACCGAGGACTACTACAACTTCGTCGACGACAAGAAGGTCAAGCGCCTTTCGGTCAACAACCTGATGCGCAACAAGCTCAGCAACGGCTCGTTGGCGATCGTCCACCATGGTGGCGGTTACGAGGTGATTCCGCGCGAGGCGGCGCTGAAGATCCAGGAGCGCGCCCCTGAACGCATCGTCCAGCTCAATGCCCTGAGCGAGACCCAGGTACCGGACGAGGATGATCCGTACGCCGCCTACCAGATCCCGGACGATCTGATGTGGTAGAAACGACAAACCCCGCTTCAACGGCGGGGTTTGTTTTTGCCGGCGCCGCCGCCTGCGTGGGGCGGCGGTGCCATTGGAGCCATGGTTTCAGGAATTTTGTGCCTGACGCTTCAGTTCGAGGCTTTCCAGCTCGCTCTTGTATTGTTGAGCATCGGCCTCGTTGTGAAACATGCCCACCAGCAGGTCCTGTTGATGGACATCCCAGATCCGGATACCCGCGGCCAGGCCTTCATGGGACATGTGTGCATCATCGCGTTCGGTCACTTTTACGGTCATCTGCAAGCTCCTGTTTCTGTTGAGCTGCGGCAATGCGTCGCAGGACTCTTTTATATGATTCATTAGCTTCCTACGTAAATCGCTGGGAAATGAAATTTACTTTTGCAGAATCTGTCGTAATCCCCTGAGGCCCGGATTTACTGGGTTTCACGGTTTCATTCGCTGACTTGCTGACAAAAGTTTCATGTTCTGCCAGCGGAAAATGCCGTGCTAGAGCGCCGCAATCGCAAGCGGTGAGTGGATTCCCCTGTGGCGAACAATATGTTGCAAAAGTTATCAGAGCTTCCGTTCTTGGAATTTTTTGTGCTAAATACCTTGGCCTCGGGAATAACGGGGCGCCCTGAAGTTTCGCAATATTTCCGGCCAGGCGGGTCGGATCGATGGAGAAAACCGTTTGGCATGGAAGCCACAGTCAACGCCTGCATCTACCCGGCAGCCCCCTGCCGCCACCTGCACCGTTCACCCCAATCGCTCGGCGAGACGGCACTTTCTGCCTGAAGCTGCTGTGCTCGCCGTGAACGGGGTCCTGTGTTTTCCATGATTTCGACGTTCTGCCATCGACCTGGCTGTTTATACCCGGGGCGGGTGTTCCGGGGAGTCGGAAAGACCGCGGATAGGGAATTCAACCAACACAGGAGTAGAAGCATGAAGCTGTTCAAGTCGGTATTGTCGGTAATGGCCCTGGCCACCCTGACTGCCGGATCGGCGTTCGCCGGGCCACCGGTGACCGTGACCTTCAAGAACGTCGGTACCACCGATGTCACCTATAAGATCATCACCAGCAACGAGGCCACCACCAACGTCAATGCGGTGCCCAAGCCGCAGACCCGTGTCCTTCAACCGGGAGATTCGGACACTTACACCGTCCAGAGCAATATCTCTCCGCTCGCCAACTATGCCAACCTTCGTTACACCAGTGGCAACAAGACCTGTACCTTCCTGGCCACGTATGTTGCGACACCCGGGGGATTGGGCGCGACCATTCCTAAATGGAACAACACCGCGACCCCGAGCGGCGGCGCGGTGTGCACGGCAAAAGGGACTGGAGTCAATCTCTCTACCTATGCGTGGTCCGTCGAGTTCACGATGAAGTAAGTCGGTGGCGGAGCCTGCGGGCTCCGCTGTCTTGCTGCCTGTCGCAGGCCTTCAAGTTTTCTGCTACGCGGCCGATAATGCTTCATGGGCCAAGGTTTCAGGAGTGGCCACTAACAGGGAGGGTCTCATCTTGGTAGGATCAATCAATTCCAATTCACTGTCCGGTCCCCAGCTCGCCAGTGTTTCGTCCGCATCGGGCGACTCGACCAAGGCCAGTGCGGCAGCTCCCGCGGCTGTCGCGCAGCAGGACACCAGTCGTCTTTCCACGCTCGCCAGGCAATTGAGCGAGAGTGCCACCAACGCCGCGACCAGGGATGCGAGTCTGAGCAGAAAGGAACTGGGGGCCAAGGCAGTCGAACTGCTGGGACAGATCGGCGGTGATGGCTACCTGGCCAACAAGGCGGCTCACGATGCCGAGGTGCCCGCTACCGACGATCCCGAGTTGCTGGCGCGGGCGCGCAATGCCACTGAGTTCGTCAATGGCAACGGCCGTAACCCCTTCGCCGGGATGTCGCGGGAGCAGCTTTCCCTGATCATTTATGATGATAGTGGCAATTTTACCGTCAACGAACGGCGTGCTGCCTTGAAAGAGGACTCCCGGCAGGAATATGCCTGGCGCCAGAAAGTCGTGGCCAGTGCGGTGGCCGAGTACAATGAGACTGGCAAGTTGACCAAGTTCTTCACGGCGGCGCTGGAACACTACAAGGAGCTGCCGGCGATCGAGCAGGCTCAGTATCCGAACAGTTATGAGGCCAAGCTGCAGGCCTGGATCGCCCTCGACTTCAACTACAAGACCCATACCGTCGAAGGTCAGGGCAGTGCGCAAGCAATACTGGACAAGGTGCTCGCGCTGGACAGCGAGACCTTCGACGAGAGCCGTTCAGGTCCGGCGGTCTGACGCTCCAATAAAAAGCCCCGCATCATGCGGGGCTTCTTCATGGCGTTGCAACGGCTCAGTTGCCCTTTACGGCCTTGCCGTCGACGGTACCGTCCTGGAGCATGATGTTGTACTCCTTGCCGTCGGTCTCGACCTGGCGCAGGGCGACCAGGATGTAGCCCCAGTCCTTGGCGAACCACATCTGGGTGATGCGCTTGCTCTGCGTCGGATCACGCACGCGCTCGACCTTGATCGCATCGATCGTGCCGGCCTTGGTCTGGACCTTTTCCGGACCGATCACGCGGAAATCGTAGGTGTCGGTGTCGGTGCCTTCGGCGACCCGGTAGCTCATGCTTTTCTTGCCGGCGGCCACGTCACGCTGCAGGGCCAGTTGGTAGGTGGACTTGTCCAGCATGCCGCTTTCCAGCGGCAGGTTGACCGGGTCCTTGCCTTCGAAGCCGGTGACCTTGTTACTCGCCCAGTCGAAATCCAGGTTGATCTTCTTGGCCTTGCCCAGCCCGCCACGCTCGAAGGTGTAGGTCTGTGGCAGCAGCTTGTCCTTCTCGAGGCGGATGGTGCTTTCCTCGGTCAGGCTGGCGATCATCATGGAAGCCTTGAAGTTCAGGGTCCAGGTGCCGTTGTCGTTTTTCTTCAGGCTGCGTTCGGCCGAACCGCTCATGGGCAGTTGTTTCCAGTCTGCGGTATAGCTGGCGGAGAATGGCTGAAGATCCGCCGCCTGCGCCATGGGCAGGGCCAGCAGGGTAAGAGCGAAGAGCAAAGCGCGACGCATAAAATCTCCTAGGTTCGAATCGAATGGCCGCTGGCCGCGAGTAACTGGCCGTCCAGCAAGGCACCCTGTTCGCCAAGGCGCAAGCGCCCTTCGGCGAACCAGCGTACCGCCAGGGGGTAAATCCGGTGTTCCTGGGTATGGACCCGTTGCGCCAGACTCTGCGCCGAATCGCCAGACTCTACCGTAACCACAGCCTGTACGACCAGAGGCCCGCCGTCGAGTTCCTCGGTGACGAAATGCACGCTGCAGCCGTGCTCGGTATCGCCGGCGTCCAGGGCCCGCTGGTGCGTGTGCAGGCCCTTGTACTTGGGCAGCAGCGAAGGATGGATGTTGAGCAGGCGCCCCTGGTAGTGGCGGACGAAATCGGCGCTGAGGATGCGCATGAAGCCGGCCAGGACCACCAGTTGCGGATTGAAGGCGTCGATCAGTTCGATCAGGGCGGCATCGAAGGCTTCGCGGCCTTCGAAGGCCTTGTGATCCAGGGAGCGGGTTTCGATACCCGCGTCCCTGGCGCGTTGCAGGCCGTAGGCGTCGGCACGGTTGGAGATCACTGCGGCGATATGGGCCGGGTTGTCCCCGGTCCGTACGTCATCGATCAGGGCCTGCAAGTTGCTGCCGGAGCCCGACAGCAACACCACGACGCTGCAGGTCGGGCTAATCGGCTCGGACATCAGTGAGCCTTGAGGTTCTTCAGCTCGACCTGGGCGGCGCCTTCGGCGGCCACGGCGATCTGGCCGATGACCCATGGCTGTTCGCCGGCTTCGCTCAGGACCTTCAGGGCGCTTTCAACGTGTTCCTGGGCGACACAGATCACCATGCCGACACCGCAGTTCAGTACGCGGTGCATTTCGGTTTCGTTGACATTGCCTTTTTCCTGCAGCCAGTCGAACACCGCCGGACGCTGCCAGCTGGCCACGTCGATCACGGCCTGGGCACCGGCCGGCAGGACGCGCGGGATGTTGTCCAGCAGACCGCCGCCGGTGATGTGGGCCATGGCCTTGACCGCGCCGGTGTCCTTGATCAGCTTGAGCAGCGGCTTGACGTAGATGCGGGTCGGCGCCATCAGCAGGTCGGTGAGTGGCTTGCCGTCGAGCTGGGTGTTCTCGATGTCGGCACCGGAGACTTCGATGATCTTGCGGATCAGCGAGTAGCCGTTGGAATGCGGGCCGGAGGACGGCAGGGCGATCAGGGCGTCACCGGTGGCGACTTTCGAGCCGTCGATGATTTCCGATTTTTCCACCACACCGACGCAGAAGCCGGCCAGGTCGTAGTCTTCGCCTTCGTACATGCCTGGCATTTCAGCGGTTTCACCGCCGACCAGGGAGCAGCCGGACAATTCGCAGCCAGCGCCGATGCCGGTAACCACTTGGGCGGCGGTGTCGACATTGAGCTTGCCGGTGGCGTAGTAGTCGAGGAAGAACAGTGGCTCGGCGCCGCAGACCACCAGGTCGTTCACGCACATGGCCACCAGATCGATGCCGATGCTGTCGTGCTTGTTCAGGTTCAGTGCCAGGCGCAGCTTGGTGCCGACGCCGTCTGTGCCGGAGACCAGGACCGGCTGCCTGTAACCGGCCGGGATCTCGCAGAGGGCGCCGAAACCGCCCAGGCCGCCCATGACTTCCGGACGCGCAGTGCGCTTGGCCACGCCTTTGATGCGTTCGACCAATGCTTCACCGGCGTCGATGTCTACACCGGCGTCCTTGTAGCTCAGGGAGGGTTGCTTGCTCATGATCCAGGCCTATAGGGGGGATTCTTGGGTATCGACCGGGAACGACGGAACCACCGCAAAGACGAATGCAAGTCGGCTTTACCAGTTGTCCGGCCATTGCCGGTCTGCGAAGGCGCGCGATTTTATCAGGCTTGAGCAGCAGCGGCCATCCTCGGGCCGACGGGCAGGGCGATATCGGCGAAAAAATCCGTGGTTGTCGGCGCTGGCTGCATCGGGCGCGGCTGTATAAGGTATAGCCCCATCAGCCGCTCTCTTTGATGGCGGCGGAAAAACTTTCGTGATGGTATGAATGATGGCACTGCGCTGTGGTCACACGCCTGTCCCTTTGTATTCATGCGGTCGTTCAAGCCGTTTTCTGCCTGTCGGGAATTGTCCATGCGTTTGTTCAAGTTACTGAGTGCCGGTTGCCTGTCTTTGTTGAGCCTGGCGATCCATGCCGAAACCATCAATGGTCTGTACCAGGTGCGCGAACCGGTCAGCAGCCAGTCTCCCGACGAGCGCAACCAGGCCACCCAGCGGGCGCTGGAGACCCTGGTGCTGCGCCTGACCGGCGACCCCAAGGCCGTGCAGAGTGCCGGGCTGGCGGCGGTGCGCAAGGACCCGCAGCAGATCATCAGCCAATATGGCTATGACGCCGGGCCACCGGAGAGCCTGCAGGTGGATTTCGACCCGGTGAGCACCGACCGCGCCTTGCGCGGCGCCGGGTTGTCAGTGTGGGGCAGCAATCGGCCGGCGATTCTCGGCTGGTGGCTGAGCGATTCCACCGAGGGATCGAGCCTGGTCGGTGACGGTCAGTCGGCGGCCGAGCCGTTGCGCCGGGCGGCGCAGCATCGGGGCCTGCCACTGCGCCTGCCGATGGCCGATCTGGAAGAACAGCTCGTCGCTACCGCGAAGAACCTCGAAGGCTCCGACGCCTCGTCACTGCAGGCCGCGTCCGAGCGTTACGCTGCCGATGCCCTGCTGGCGGTGCATGCCCGCCAGAACGGTGCGCAGTGGGAGGCCAAGTGGCGCCTGTGGCTGGGGGACCAGAAGGAGCAGGGGACGGTGCAGGGTGCGGACACCGCGGCGCTGGCCGATGCGGTGCTGCTGGCGGTGAGCGAGCGCCTGGCGCCACGTTTTGCCGTCAAGCCGGGCGTGGCCACGGAACAGTTGCTGGAAGTACAGGGCATGACCCTGGAGCGCTACGCGGCCCTGGAACGCCTGCTCGAGCCGTTCGGTGGGCGGCCGGTGAGTGTGGAAGGTGATCGCATCGTCTACCAGGTCAGCGGCAGCGCCGAGCAGTTGCGGGCGCAACTGGGGCTGGCGAAGTTGCAGGAGGTCCCGCCGGGCCAAGCTCCCGCACCGGCCGCACCGTCGCCCAGCAATCCCGCGGTGACCAGTACGGCTCCGGCTGCGCCACAGCTGCGTTTCCGTTGGTAATTCATTTCTCTTCTATATATAAGGCTGGAAATCGTCCATGACTGACATTCGCCGATGGATCTGGCTTGGCGCGGCGGTTGTGCTGTGTTTGCTGGTGTACCTGCTGCACCCGATCCTTTCGCCGTTCCTGGTAGGGATACTGTTGGCCTACCTGTTCGACCCGGTGGTCGATCGGCTGGAGAAGCTCGGCCTGTCGCGAACCTGGGGCGTGGTGACGGTATTTGCCCTGTTCACCCTGATCCTGATGACCTTGCTGCTGGTGCTGGTGCCCATGCTCGCCAAGCAGTTGGTGCGCCTCTACGAGTTGGCGCCGCAGGTGCTCGACTGGCTGCAGCATACGGCGATGCCCTGGGCGCAGCACAAGTTCGGCCTGGCGGATGGCTTTTGGAAGTTCGACAAGGTCAAGGCGGCCATCAGCGAGCACATGGGCCAGACCACCGACATCGTTGGCGTGGTGCTGGCCCAGGCCACGGCATCCGGTCTGGCGCTGATGGGCTGGCTGGCCAATCTGGTGCTGATCCCGGTGGTGAGCTTCTATCTGCTGCGCGACTGGGACTTGATGATGGCCAAGATCCGCAGCCTGTTGCCGCGCCAGCAGGAGGAACGCATCGTCGCGCTGGCGGGTGAGTGCCATGACGTGCTTGGGGCTTTCGTGCGTGGACAATTGCTGGTGATGCTCGCGCTCGGCGGGATCTATGCCGGTGGCCTGATGCTGGTCGGGCTGGAACTCGGGCTGTTGATTGGCCTGTTGGCGGGGCTCGCGGCCATCGTGCCCTACATGGGTTTCGTGATCGGGATTGGCGCGGCGATCACCGCCGGGCTGTTCCAGTTCGGCGGCGAGTTGTACCCGATGATCGGTATCGTCGCGGTGTTCATGGTGGGCCAGGCCCTGGAAGGGATGGTCCTGACGCCGTTGCTGGTCGGGGACCGCATCGGCCTGCATCCGGTCGCGGTGATCTTCGCGATCCTCGCCGGTGGCGAACTGTTCGGCTTCACCGGAGTGCTGCTGGCGTTGCCGGTGGCGGCGGTGATCATGGTGCTGGTGCGACATGTCCATGACCTGTACAAGGATTCGGACCTGTACGGCGGCCAGGAAGATCCCGACCTGTGATGCCTTCCCCAATCCGGGGTGGGTGTTTTTTTGAGAGGCTGCCCGGAGGGGCGGCCTCGAGCCGGCGAGTGCCATCATTCGCCGGCTGGCACCCTCCGTTGTCGTGCAGGTTTTGACGATTCTTTCCGTTGGATCGCGCAAACCTTTGATTTTGCTTGTGGTCTGTTGCATTGTGCGCCCGGCGTCACGGGTATAAACTTTGCAGACTTTACACAGAGGCCACTAACGGTTCCCGGGAACTGTTCAGTCAGCATGAAACCGATTCAGCTGCCCTTAGGTGTGCGTCTACGGGATGACGCTACCTTCATCAACTACTACCCAGGCGCCAATGCCGCTGCACTCGGCTATGTCGAGCGCCTCTGCGAAGCCGACGCCGGGTGGACCGAAAGCCTGATCTATCTGTGGGGCAAGCACGGCGTGGGACGTACCCACCTGTTGCAGGCGGCATGCCTGCGTTTCGAGCAGATGGGCGAGCCGGCGGTCTACCTGCCGCTGGCCGAGTTGATGGATCGTGGGGTCGAACTGCTGGACAACCTCGAGCAGTACGAACTGGTCTGCCTGGACGACCTGCAGGTGGTCGCCGGCCGGGCCGACTGGGAAGAGGCGCTGTTCCACCTGTTCAACCGTCTGCGCGACAGCGGCCGGCGCCTGCTGATCGCTGCCTCGACCTCGCCCCGTGAGCTGCCGGTGAAGCTGGCCGACCTCAAGTCGCGGCTGACCCTGGCGCTGATTTTCCAGATGCGCCCGCTTTCCGATGAGGACAAACTGCGTGCTTTGCAACTGCGTGCTTCAAGGCGTGGGTTGCACCTGACCGACGAAGTAGGGCATTTCATCCTGACTCGTGGTACCCGCAGCATGAGTGCGCTGTTCGAATTGCTCGAGCGTCTTGACCAGGCCTCCCTGCAGGCCCAGCGCAAGCTGACCATCCCGTTCCTGAAGGAAACCCTGGGCTGGTAAACACCGGCAAGGCCCCGTGTTATCAAGGGCTGCAGGGTCTTCTGGTCAAAATCCAGGCGCAGAAAAAACACGCTGAAGTCAATTTTCAGGCGTTTGCGAGACGTTCGGGTATTAAGGCCTTAGATGTTTTCAAGATACGTCTGAGTCACAAATTGCCTCATAAAATTTGCAAATGAGGGTGATAGAAGGCATAGTCGCACCTTCTAACAAACTCAGCCACGGTCGTGCCCATGCTAAATCGCTTCGCACCCCTCGTGCCTCTCGCACTCGTTACCTTGCTTTTTGGTTGCGCGGCGCATACGCCAGTTTCGCAACAGCAGGTAGAAAATTCGGCCAAAACCGCTTCGGTTTCTGGCGTCAAATCCTCCACGGTGCTGGATGATGAACTGGCTACTGAAAAAGAACTCGCCGAGTTCTCCGACAGCAAGCCTTACCAGTTGCCCGTGCTGGCCGACAGCATTCTCGAGCGCGGTATGTCGCTGATCGGTACCCGTTACCGTTTCGGTGGTACCAACGAGAGTTCCGGCTTTGATTGCAGCGGCTTCATCGGCTACCTGTTCCGTGAGGAGGCCGGTCTGGACCTGCCACGCTCCACGCGTGAGATGATCAACGTGAAGGCGCCGCTGGTTGCTCGCAACAAGCTCAAGCCGGGCGACCTGCTGTTCTTCGCCACCAATGGTCGTCGCGGTCGCGTCAGCCATGCCGGTATCTACCTGGGCGATGACCAGTTCATCCACTCCAGCAGCCGTCGCAGTGGCGGTGTGCGGGTCGACAGCCTGGGCGACAGCTACTGGAGCAAGACCTTCATCGAGGCCAAGCGTGCCCTGGCGATGGCTCCCACCACCGTTACCGCCAGCAACAAGTAAAAGACTCGGACGTATCGGGGCCACCACGGGTGGCCTGCGTGCAGGCTGCTAAGCTTTATGGGTAGCCGGATTGTACAAAAAACGTCCGAAGTTAAAGTGATACTTGAAGTTTGGTGCGTAAGCGCTAGAATCCTGACTTATTGTTGAGTGCCTGACCGCGCAAGTCCCGCCTGCGCGGTTTTGCTTTCTCCACGCCACGGCAGAGCAAGCCACATTCAGTCAGGATTTCTGCATATGTCGATCTCGGCCCGCATCGCCCTCGTTGCCCTCACCGCATTGCTCGGTGCCTGTGCCAGCCATCCGCCACCCCCGCCGGCGCCGGTGGCCCGCCCCGTGGTGTTCGCGTCGCCCCAGCCCAGCTCACCGGAAGCCGAGGACGTGCTGTTCCGAGCGCTGGGCCTGGTCGGCACGCCCTATCGCTGGGGTGGTAACACCCCGGACTCCGGTTTTGATTGCAGTGGGCTGATCAGCTATGTCTACCGCGACATGGCGGGTATCAACCTGCCGCGTTCGACCCGTGAGATGATCGTGATGCGTGCGCCGAACGTGCCTCAGGACGCCTTGCAGACCGGCGATCTGATCTTTTTCGCCACCAACGGCGGCTCTCAGGTCAGCCATGCGGGAATCTACGTGGGTGAAGGACGTTTCGTCCACGCGCCGGCCACTGGCGGAACGGTCAAGTTGGACAGTCTGTCCAAGGCCTATTGGCAGCGTGCCTACCTGAATGCCAAGCGGGTCCTGCCGGCCGAACACCTGGCACGGATTCCGTAACCCCCATTGGATGGCGCGAGGTTGTCATGACGGCTCGCACCCTGCAGCTCGACGATGCCCTCTACAGCTACCTGCTGGAGGTTTCCCTGCGTGAGACGCCGCTGCTTCGGCGTCTGCGCGAGGAAACCCAGGCGTTGCCCATGGCGCGCTGGCAGGTGGCTCCCGAGCAGGGCCAGTTCCTCGCCCTGCTGGTCAGCCTGACCGGCGCCCGGCGCGTGCTCGAGGTCGGCACCTTCACCGGCTACAGTGCCTTGTGCATGGCCTCGGCATTGCCGCAGGACGGCTCACTGCTGTGTTGCGACATTCCCGGCGACTACAACGCCACGGCGCTGCGTTACTGGCGCGAGGCGGGGTTGGAGCAACGGATCGAATTGCGCCTGGCACCGGCCCTCGATACTTTGGCCGATCTGGAGCGCCAGGGGCGGAAGGGGACCTTCGACCTGATTTTCATCGACGCCGACAAAGCCAATTACCCGCACTATCTGGAGTACGCCCTAGGCCTGCTGCGGGTCGGCGGCTTGGCGATTTTCGACAACACCCTGTGGAGCGGTAGGGTGTTGGAGGTGCCGGCGCAGAGCGAGGACACCCGGGCCATCCAGGCCCTGAATCGGGCCTTGAGGGATGACGCGCGGGTCGACCTGTCACTGCTGCCCTTGGGAGATGGGCTGACGCTCTGCCGCAAGCGCTGACTGCTACCTGGCAGGTGAAACACGCCAGATCTTGTTGCCCACATCATCCGCCACCAGCAGGTCGCCCTGGCGATCGATCACGACGCCCACCGGCCGGCCCATGGCGTTTTCATCCCGGTCGAGAAAACCGGTCAGCACGTCCACCGGTTGCCCATTCGGCTTACCGTTGGCGAAGGGCACGAAGATCACCTTGTAGCCGCTGTGGGGCTTGCGGTTCCACGAGCCGTGCTGGCCGATGAAGGCACCCTGGGTGAACGGCGCCGGCAACCTGCTGCCTTGGGCGAACGTCAGCCCGAGGGAAGCGGTGTGGGGGCCGACGGCGTAGTCAGGGGCGATGGCCTTGGCGACCATGGCCGGATCCGAGGGCGACACCCGGACATCCACGTGCTGCCCGTAGTAGCTGTAGGGCCAGCCATAGAACGCGCCATCCTTCACCGAGGTGATGTAGTCCGGTACCAGGTCGCTGCCGATCGCGTCCCGCTCGTTGACCGCCGTCCACAGCGCGCCGCTCTGGGGCTCCCAGGCCAGGCCATTGGGATTGCGCAGGCCGGAGGCGAAGATCCGGTGGTTGCCGTTCGCCGGATCGACCTCCCAGATCGCCGCTCGGCCCTGCTCCTTGTCCAGGCCGTTTTCGCCGACGTTACTGTTGGAGCCGACCGTGACGTAGAGCTTGCGGCCATCCCGACTGGCGATGACATTCTTGGTCCAGTGGTGGTTGAGCGTGCCGCCGGGCAGATCGACGACCTTCTGAGGCTTGGCCTTGAGGGTGATTTCGCCTTCTTCGTAGTGGAAGCGCAGCAGGGCATCGGTGTCGGCTACATACAGGTCATTGCCCACCAGCGTCATGCCGAACGGCGAGTTGAGCCCTTCAATGAAGGTCGTGCGCGTTTCCGCGACTCCATCGTGGTTGGCGTCGCGCAGCAGGGTGATGCGGTTGGCGCTGGGGACGCCGGCTCCGGCGCGGTCCATGACCTTGCTGGCAACCCAGCCGCGGATACCCTGGTTGTCGTCGGGCCTGTCGGGGGCATTGGTTTCTGCGACCAGCACGTCGCCGTTGGGCAGCACGTAGAGCCAGCGTGGGTGGTCGAGGTTTTCGGCAAACGCGTTGACCTGGGTGCCGGCGGCGGTCAGGGGCCGAGTGCCTTCGGGCCAGCCGATGGCCGGGGCGATATTGACTGTAGGCAGCAGGGTTTTATTCGGTTCCGGTAACTTGGGCGAGGGGCCGGTGCCGTCGGCGACCGACAGGCTGGAACTTTCGCCACAAGCTGCCAATCCGCTGGCGAGCAGAATGATCAGGGCGTGCTTCTGCTGGAACATGCTGAATCTCCGTCGATGCTTGTGTTTGACCAGTAGTAGAGAGGTTGCGGTAGTGCAGGTTCAATCCGCTTGCGCAGGATTTTTTCGCGGGGAGTCCGGGGAATCGGTGTCCGTCATCGCGGGTATTTTCGGAACTCGTTGGGCTTGGCTGCGCATCCAGTTCATGAAAACACTCCAGCGAGTGCGAGGACCTCGGGTGCCTGATCACGGTGCTCGGACACATAGGCCTTTGCGCCTCCTGTGTCGTTACGGCAGTCCACAGCAGATGCAACGCTGGGTTCCGCGGCTGCTGGAGGCTTCGATAGTCTGCTCCACGACCAAGTATCAGGCGGCCGAATGCCTTATGAAATCCGCCGAAAGCCTGATGCAGATCCATGGCCATCAGGGTTACTGCGCTCCCGGGATCGGCAAATACCTGCGTGATGCTGCTGGCTTGAGGATCGCTGGTGGCACCAACGATATACAGAGGGTCAACATCTTCAATCAGATGATGAAGCTCTCCTTGCGCTGATGGCCATGAAGGTTCCTGCCATCTGGGTCGCCAGCCGGTGCACTGCCGGACTGGCCTGGGACGATATCCGGAGGGACAAGTGCAACTGGGGAAGTGGTGCCAGTTCGTCGCTGTCGAGGATGCGCAGTCCGGCGGGAACACTGTGTGTCGGCAGTACGCCGATGGCCTTGTTGGCGACGATGGCCGCCTTGAGGGGGGTAAGGTCGCTGGCGGTGCAGAGTATGTTGAAGCGCCTGCCCTGATCCTCCAGGGCTTTTTGTGCTACCTGGCGAATGCTGCTGCACGGCGGCGGCAGCGCCAGGGCAATGCTTGAGGCCTGATGCAATCGCGAGCCGCGGGCCGACACCCAGCTCAGGGGAACCCTGCCAATAGTTTGTTCGTCAGTTGGCGCGGTCAGCAGCAGGAAGGCGATATCCAGCAGATGGCGGTCGACCCTGTTCGAAAGGTTTTCGCTGGAATCGCTCAGGAAAGAGCACTGGGCATTGAAGGATTCAGAGCAGTAGAACATTTTCCCGATGACCTGCTGATCATGCAGCTCAGGCAAGCCGATTCTGACGCATGGCGGCATGGGATCGTTGATCACTGAACTGATCAGTTCGTCATTGAGCTTGAGGATCTTCAAGGCGTACTCATGGACCTTCAGCCCAGCGGGTGTCAGCCGTATTTCCTTTCCTCTTTCCAGCAGTTGCCTGTTGGTGAGTTGCTCCAGTTTCTTTATCTGCAGGCTGATAGTCGATTGTGTGCGGAAAAGCTTTTCCGCCGCTCGGGTGAAACCCCGGGTGGCGTTGACATACACAAGTGCCCTGAGCAGATCCATATCGATATTGATATTGGTGAGTTTCATCGCAGCCGGCTTTCAGTGGATAAGAGGCTATCCTTCGCCTCCTTTTTCTGACTGTCATCGGCTGTTGGTTGGCGCTCGTGTCGGGAGATTCCTGTTCAGGTGTATGCAGTTACCTGCTACTTGGCTTTCCAGGGCAACAGCGAACTGCTGGCAATAGCCAGAAAGATGATTGTCATGCCGAGCAGTTGGGTGGCCGTTAGCACTTCGTCGAGCAACGACCAGGACAGCACGGTCGCGATCACCGGCTGCAAAAGCAGGACCAGCGAACTGAAGGCGGCGGACAGTTTTTTCAGGGCGAGGGTCACCAGCAGTTGTCCTGCTACCTGGCCGCTCAGCACCAATGCCAATAGCAGCGCCCAAGTGGAAAGATCATGGGGTAGCGGCGCGCCTGACAAGATAAATGCGGGAAGCAGCAGTACGCTGCAACCTGCGGTGATAAGCAACATGAGCAGTGCTGGCGCGCAATCATACTCCTGACTTTCTTGATGCTCACGATATAGGCTGCATAAAAAAATGCGGCCAGAAGGGCGAGAGCTTCTCCTGCATAGTCACGGGTCACGGGTCACGGGTTTGTTCATGATACACAGCACGTACATGCCAGCGATTGCCACGACCAGGCAGAGTATTTCGATCCTCTTGGGCTTGTCGACGATGCCGGCCAATCCCATCAGTACCACGAAAAAAGGTGCGCAATTGGTCAGCAGGGTGGCGACGGCGACATCGGTGCGTCTGATCGCCAGATGCATCACCGCCAGGTCGGCACTGAAGAACAACACAGCCAGCAGTACCAGGCCATGGAACTCCCAGGTCCTGGGCAGCGGTGACTGCTGTTCCCTCTGGATCGCACAGATCAACAACATGAACGGGATCGCCAGTAGGACTCGGTAAAACGCCGAGACCTCGGCTTCAAAGGGCAATGTCTTGACGATGACAGGCGCGACGCCCAACAGAATGGCCCCGGCTAGCAGTAGCAGAATCCGGGAGTCGCCGCGCCCGGTTTGCGCAGGTGCTCGGTTCATGGTTGTAGACCTGCATGCTTGCCAGCGATCCGAGCTTCAAAGTCCTTGCGGTCGATAATGGCGCGGGTATGCGTTCCGGAAAGAATCTGTTGCGGACCATCATTCGCCTCGACCTTGAATTCAATACTTTTATCGCTGACCCGGATGACGGTGGCTTGCACGCTGACGATGAAACCTGGCGGCGTCGGTGCCAAGTGCCGGCTGTCGTGGGCGATGCCAACGGTCATGACACCATCAGGCAGCAGGCCTTCGATTGCCATCATTGCCGCCAACTCCGATAGCCAGAGCAGTATCGGCGTGGCTAGGACGGGAATGTCATTGCTCCACTGGGTGGCTAGGTCGATCTGCTGGACGGTGTGCCGAATCAGGCCAACTTGGCCCATGAGCTCAGGCATGGTGCGACTCCCTGTGCAGGCAGTACGGGGCGCTCTGGAGAACTTGCACCAGAATTTCGGCGCCTGGGCCAGTGACCCGAAAGCGATTGAGGCGAGCAGGCCATCGGATAGTGCTGACGTAGGTCAGGCTTGATCAGGTGCACGTGATTGCCTCGCTTGGGTGTTCTGTCTGGAAAGGTTATTCCCGCACCCACCACCGGGTGAAATGAGTTTTCCTCGTGAGGCCCATTTCACCCGTTCATGTCTCCGCTCGCCGGGGCGGGCGGTCGGCTTCAATTGACGCTCCATCCCCAACCCTCTAACCTTCGCGGTTTGTTTCAGGTGCTCTGTGACACGACGTCGACAGAGTGAAACAGGGAAGCCGGTGAGCCTTTCGACAAGCGTGATCCCGGCGCTGCCCCCGCAACGGTAAATGAGTCAAGACTGCGCTTTTCGCCACTGTGCCGACGGCATGGGAAGGCGCGCGGTCCCGCGTTCGCGCGCTCATGAGCCCGGAGACCGGCCTGATCCATTCCACAGCATCACGGCGGGCGATGCTGGACGGCTTTGGCCGTGCCTGCATCTGCCCGCCGTTTGCCTTATCCAGCCCAACGGAGAGCTGTCATGAACGAGTCCCCCGAGCGCGACGAACGCCACCTGGCACGCATGCAGCGCAAGAAGGCGGTGATCGACGAGCGTATCGCCAATGCCCCCAACGAGTGTGGCCTGCTGCTGGTGCTGACCGGCAACGGCAAGGGCAAGAGCAGCTCGGCCTTCGGCATGCTCGCCCGGGCCATGGGCCACGGCATGCAGTGCGGTGTGGTGCAGTTCATCAAGGGTCGCAACAGCACCGGCGAAGAGCTGTTTTTCCGCCGCTTCCCCGAGCAGGTGCGTTTCCATGTGATGGGCGAGGGCTTTACCTGGGAGACTCAGGATCGCCAGCGCGACATCGCCGCCGCCGAAGCCGCCTGGGCGGTGTCGCGGGAAATGCTTGCCAACCCGGAGATCGGCCTGGTGGTGCTCGATGAGCTGAATATCGCCCTCAAGCATGGTTATCTGGATCTGGACCAGGTGCTGAGCGACCTGCAGGCCCGTCCACCGATGCAGCACGTGGTGGTGACCGGTCGCGGCGCCAAGCCGGAACTGATCGACCTGGCCGACACCGTCACCGAGATGGGCTTGCTCAAGCACGCGTTCCAGGCCGGGATCAAGGCGCAGAAAGGCATCGAGCTATGAGTCAGGCGCGTCATTGCCCGGCGGTGCTGATCGCCGCGCCGGCTTCCGGCCAGGGCAAGACCACGGTGACGGCGGCCCTGGCGCGCCTGCACCGTAACCAGGGGCGCAAGGTCCGGGTGTTCAAGTGTGGTCCGGACTTTCTCGACCCGATGATTCACGAGCGCGCCAGCGGCGCGCCGGTGTACCAGCTCGACCTGTGGATGGTCGGTGCCGAGGAAAGCCGCCGCTTGCTCTGGGAGGCGGCGGGCGAGGCCGACCTGATCCTGATCGAAGGCGTGATGGGGCTGTTCGATGGAACGCCGTCGAGCGCCGACCTGGCGCGGCATTTCGGTGTGCCGGTGCTGGCGGTGATCGACGGCACGGCCATGGCCCAGACCTTCGGCGCCTTGGCCCTGGGGCTGGCGCGCTACCAGTCGGACCTGCCGTTCGCCGGAGTGCTGGCCAACCGGGTTGGTACCCCGCGTCATGCGCAATTGCTCGAAGGCAGCCTGACCGAAGGCTTGCGCTGGTACGGCGCACTCTCGCGCGAGACCGGGATCGAGTTGCCCAGTCGTCACCTCGGGTTGGTCCAGGCCAGTGAGTTGAACGACCTGGACCGTCGCCTCGATGTCGCCGCCCAGGCCCTGGGCGCCAGTTGCGAAGTCGCCTTGCCACCGGCGGTCGGGTTCGCCGCACCGCCAGCGGCGGCCGTCGAGCCGCTGCTGGCCGGTGT
>NZ_AQOH01000027.1 GCF_000364705.1 Pseudomonas fuscovaginae SE-1
GGCCCACGACGAAGCGTTTGCCTTCATCTATGGCGCCAACCTGGAGCTGTTACGCGCGCTGGGGGCCGAGCTGTGCTTCTTCTCGCCGATACATGATGCCGAACTGCCGCCGGCCGACAGTCTGTACCTGCCGGGCGGCTACCCGGAATTGCACCACCTGAGGCTGGCGCAGAACCATTCGATGCTGGCGGCGATCCGTGGGCACCACGCGGCGGGCAAGCCGCTGCTCGCCGAATGCGGTGGCATGCTTTACCTGCTCGATGCGCTGACCGATGTCGACGGCCAGCGGGCCGAACTGCTCGGCTTGCTGGCGGGAGAGGCGGTGATGCAGAAGCGCTTGGCCGCATTGGCCCTGCAGGCGGTGGAACTGCCGGAAGGCTTGCTGCGCGGGCATACGTACCACCACTCGTTGACCACCACCGAGCTGGCGCCGATTGCCCGTGGGCAGAGCCCCAATGGTGGGCGAGGCGCAGAGGCGGTCTATCGTGAGGGGCGCATGACCGCCTCCTACGTGCATTTCTATTTTCCGTCCAATCCCCGGGCGATTGCCGCGCTGTTGGCGCCACAACCGCGGGATTGCACTCCTGACCATGCCAGGGCCGGCGCTTTCGATGTGGGCGCAGGCGCTGCGACGAGGCAATGACAGACAAGGTTTTTTCCGTAGAGGAACGCGAGGCCATCTACCGGGCTATCGCCGAGCGGCGCGACATGCGTCACTTCAATGGCGGCACGGTGGCACCGGAACTGCTGGCGCGATTGCTGGAAGCGGCGCATCAGGCGCCGAGTGTCGGTCTGATGCAACCCTGGCGCTTCATCCGCATCAGCGATCGGGCGTTGCGCGGGCGGATCCGGCAGTTGGTGGAAGAGGAGCGGGTGCGCACCGCCGAGGCCCTGGGCGAGCGTTCCGACGAGTTCATGAAGTTGAAGGTCGAGGGCATCAACGACTGCGCCGAAGTGCTGGTGGCCGCGCTGATGGACGGGCGCGAGCGGCATATCTTCGGACGCCGGACGTTGCCGGAGATGGACATGGCGTCGCTGTCCTGCGCGATCCAGAACCTCTGGCTGGCCTCGCGGGCCGAGGGGCTGGGCATGGGCTGGGTGTCGTTGTTCGAACCGCGGGCGTTGGCCGAACTGCTCGGTTTGCCCGAGGGCGCCAAGCCGCTGGCGGTGCTGTGCCTGGGGCCGGTGGAGGCTTTCTACCCGGCGCCGATGCTGGCACTGGAAGGCTGGGCGCAACCGCGTCCGTTGCACGAGCTGTTGTATGAAAACTACTGGGGAGTGAGTCAATGAGTGTGGCGTTGTTGAGTGTCGCCGGGGTTGCGCTGGATGCGCTGCTGGGCGAACCCAGGCGCTGGCATCCGCTGGTGGCGTTCGGTCGCCTGGCCGATCGCATCGAACAACGTTTCAACTCCGGTGGCCGTGGCTGGCGCAGCCATGGCGTGACCGCCTGGGTGCTGGCGGTGGTACCGCTGACGCTGCTGGCCACGGCCCTGTCATGGGCGCCCTATGTCGGCTGGATCGTCGAGATCCTGTTTCTCTACTGTGCCCTCGGCATGCGCAGCCTGGGCGAGCATGTGGTACCCGTGGCCCAGGCGTTGCGCGGTGGTGACCTGGAACTGGCGCGCCAGCGCGTGGGTTACCTGGTCAGTCGGCAGACCTCGGAACTGGACGAGGCGGCGGTGGCCCGCGCGGCGACCGAGTCGGTATTGGAAAACGGCAGCGACGCGATCTTCGCCGCGCTGTTCTGGTTCGTTGTCGCCGGGGTGCCGGGGGTGGTGCTCTACCGGCTGAGCAATACGCTGGACGCAATGTGGGGCTATCGTAACGAGCGCTTCGAGCGGTTCGGCTGGGCGGCGGCGAAGATCGACGATCTGCTCAACTATGTGCCTGCCCGTTTGGTGGCCCTGACCTACGCTCTGCTGGGCAAGACCCGGTTGGCGCTCAAGTGCTGGCGTACCCAGGGACCGACCTGGGACAGCCCGAACGCCGGGCCGGTGATGGCGGCCGGTGCCGGTGCCCTGGGCGTCGAGCTGGGCGGCGCGGCGATCTATCACGGCGAGCTGCACCAGCGCCCGCCATTGGGTGAAGGCCCGGCGGCCGATGCCGACGCGATCGAGCGCGGCTGGCAACTGGTACGGCGCGGGGTGTGGCTCTGGTTGCTGATTCTCTGTCTGGGAGCTGAGTTTTATGCTTGAGCACGGCGGGCGGTTGCGCAAGGCGGTGGAACGATACGGGATTGCCGAGGCGGATTGGCTGGACCTGTCCAGTGGCCTGGCGCCCTGGCCCTGGCCGATCCCGGCGATTCCCGAACGTGCCTGGGCGCGACTGCCGGAAACCGACGATGGTCTGGAGCGGGCAGCCTGCGCCTATTATGGTGCGCCGCTGGCCCTGCCGGTACCCGGTTCCCAGGCGGCGATCCAGGCGCTGCCGCAATTGCGCCGCACCGGCAAGGTCGGGGTGCTTTCACCCTGCTATGCCGAGCATGCCGAAGCCTGGCGTCGCAATGGCTATATCGTGCGTGAAGTGCTGGAGCACGAGGTCGATTTCTTTCTCGATAGTCTCGATGTGCTGGTGGTGGTCAACCCGAACAACCCCACCGGCCTGAGGCTGCCGCCCGAGCAATTGCTGGAGTGGCATGGCCGCCTGGCCCAGCGCGGCGGTTGGTTGGTGGTCGATGAGGCTTTCATGGACAACACCCCGCAACACAGCCTGGCGGGACACTCCCACAAGGTCGGACTGATCGTGTTGCGCTCGTTCGGCAAGTTCTTCGGCCTGGCCGGCGTGCGCCTGGGCTTCGTCCTGGCCGAGCGCAAGTTGCTCAAGCTGCTGGCCGAGCAGATCGGCCCCTGGGCCGTGGCCGGGCCGACGCGGGTACTGGGGCAGGTGTGCCTGGCCGACCATGACGGCCACGTCCGGCAGCGACAGCGTACGGAACTGGCCAGCCAGCGGTTGGTGGCGCTGCTGACGGATCATGGTTTCGCTCCCCAGGGCGGCTGTGCGCTGTTCCAGTGGCTGATCACCACCCGCGCCGAACACCTGCATGAGTTCATGGCACGGCGCGGGATCCTGCTGCGCCTGTTCGTCCAGAACAGCAGCCTGCGCTTTGGCCTGCCACCGGACGAGGCCGGCTGGTTGCGCCTGGAGCAGGCGTTCAAGGCCTATAACGAGGAGCACCCATGAGCACCCTGATGGTCCAGGGCACCACTTCGGACGCCGGCAAGAGTACGCTGGTGACAGCCCTGTGCCGCTGGCTGACCCGCCAGGGCGTTGGCGTCGTGCCGTTCAAGCCGCAGAACATGGCGCTCAACAGCGCGGTGACCGCCGACGGTGGCGAGATCGGTCGGGCCCAGGCGGTCCAGGCCCAGGCTGCCGGCCTGCAACCGCACACCGACATGAACCCGGTGCTGCTCAAGCCCAATAGCGACACCGGGGCCCAGGTGATCGTCCATGGCCGCGCCGTGACCACCATGAACGCCGTCGCCTATCACGACTACAAGGCCATCGCCATGCAGGCGGTGCTGGCCTCCCACCAGCGCCTGAGCCGCGATTATCCGGTGGTGATGGTCGAAGGTGCCGGCTCGCCGGCGGAGATCAACCTGCGGGCCGGCGATATCGCCAACATGGGCTTTGCCGAAGCGGTGGACTGTCCGGTGCTGTTGATCGCCGACATCAACCGCGGCGGCGTGTTCGCCCACCTGGTCGGCACCCTGGAGCTGCTGTCGCCGAGCGAGCAGGCGCGGGTCAAGGGCTTCATCATCAACCGTTTCCGCGGCGACATCGCCCTGCTGCAGCCCGGGCTGGATTGGCTGGAGGCGCGCACCGGCAAGCCGGTGATCGGCGTGCTGCCGTATGTGATGGACCTGCACCTGGAGGCCGAGGACGGTCTCGACCGCCGGCAGATCGACAAGCTCGACCAGGTCCTGAAGGTGGTGGTGCCGGTGCTGCCGCGGATCAGCAACCACACCGATTTCGATCCATTGCGCCTGCATCCCCAGGTCGACCTGCAATTCGTCGGGCCTGGCGAGGCGATCCCGGCGGCGGACCTGATCATCCTGCCCGGCTCGAAAAGCGTGCGCGGCGACCTCGCCTACCTGCGCCAGAACGGCTGGGAAACCGCGATCAACCGGCATCTGCGCTACGGCGGCAAAGTACTGGGGATCTGCGGTGGCCTGCAAATGCTCGGCGAGCAGGTGCATGACCCGCTGGGCCTGGAAGGGCCGGCGGGTTCCAGCGACGGTTTTGGCCTGCTGGCGTTCAGCACCGAGCTGGAGCGGGAGAAGCAGTTGCGCAATGTACGTGGGCACCTGACGTTGGAAAACGCCGAGATCAGCGGTTACGAGATTCATGCCGGGGTGACCACCGGGGCTGCGCTGGAGCAGCCGGCGGTGCTGCTGGACGACGGACGTTGCGATGGTGCCCGCAGCGCCGACGGGCAGATCCTCGGCACCTACCTGCACGGTCTGTTCGAGTCGCCGATGTCCTGCGCCGCGCTGTTGCGTTGGGCTGGCCTCGAAGCGGTGCAGGAGGTGGACTACCACGCCCTGCGCGAACGGGATATCGAACGCCTGGCCGATCTGGTCGAGCGGCATCTGGACACGGCTCGCCTGCGCGAGCTGTGCGGTCTTGATTAAGCGGGTCGAGCGAATATGCAGCAATTGATTCTGGGCGGCGCCCGTTCCGGCAAGAGCCGCCTGGCCGAGCGCCTGGCGCAGGAGAGCGGGCTGGCGGTGATCTATGTCGCCACCAGCCAACCGCTGGATGGCGAGTTGAACGAACGGGTCGCCTTGCACCGCCAGCGGCGACCGGCCCACTGGGGGCTGGTTGAGGAACCGCTGCACCTGGCGCGGGTGCTGCGTGAGCATGCGAGCGACGATACCTGCCTGCTGGTGGACTGCCTGACCCTGTGGCTGACCAACCTGCTGATGCTCGACGATGCGTCGCGCCTGCACGCCGAGCGCGATGCCCTGCTGGACGGCCTGGCGCAACTGCCGGGCGAACTGATTTTTGTCAGCAACGAGACCGGTCTCGGTATCGTGCCGCTGGGCGAATTGACTCGCCGTTACGTCGATGAAGCCGGTTGGCTGCATCAAGCCCTGGCCGAGCGCTGTCAGCGTGTCGTACTGACCGTTGCCGGCCTGCCCCTGACTCTGAAAGGACCTGCGTTATGACTCAATCGTGGTGGCTGGACCCCTGCAAGGCAATCGACGGGCAAGCCCGGGAAGCGGCGTTCGAGCGCCAGCAGCAACTGACCAAGCCGACGGGCTCCCTGGGCCAACTGGAGCAGGTGGCGGTGCAACTGGCCGGTCTGCAGGGGCGGCTCAAGCCGCGGGTCGATCAGTTGTGGATCGCGATTTTCGCCGGTGACCATGGCGTGGTCGCCGAGGGCGTTTCGGCCTATCCCCAGGAGGTCACCGGGCAGATGCTGGCCAACTTCGTCAGCGGCGGAGCGGCGATCAGTGTGCTGGCACGGCAGTTGGGCGCGCAACTGGATGTGAATGACCTCGGCACCGTCACGCCGATGCTCAATCTGCCCGGCGTGCGCCATTGGCAGATCGGTGCCGGTACGGCCAACTTCACCCAGGGCCCGGCGATGACCGAAGCCCAGGGACTCCAGGCCCTGGAGGCTGGGCGCGACAGCGTGCGTCGTGCCGTGGCGGCCGGGAGCGAGCTGTTCATCGGTGGCGAGATGGGTATCGGTAATACCGCAGTGGCGAGCGCGGTGGCCTGTGCCTTGCTGGGATGCCCGGCCAGTCTGCTCGCCGGCCCGGGTACCGGCCTGGATCCGGCCGGGGTCAGTCGCAAGGCCCAGGTGATCGAGCGCGCGCTGGCGCTGCATGCCGAGCACACGAGTGATCCGCTGCAGGCCCTGTTCCGCCTGGGTGGCTTCGAGGTGGCGGCGTTGGCCGGTGCCTACCTGGCCTGTGCCCAGGAAGGTGTGGCGGCGCTGGTCGATGGCTTCATCTGTAGCGTGGCGGCGATGGTCGCGGTGCGGTTGAACCCCGATTGCCGCGACTGGTTGATCTTTGGCCACCGTGGTGCGGAGCTGGGGCATCGGCATGTTCTTGAGAGCCTGCTGGCCGAACCCCTGCTGGAGCTGGGCCTGCGCCTGGGCGAGGGCAGTGGGGCCGCGCTGGCCGTGCCTCTGGTGCGCCTGGCGTGTGACCTGCACGGGCAGATGGCGACCTTCGCCGAAGCGGCGGTGGCGGATCGCCCGGCATGACCACGCTGCACCTGGAACTGTTGCGCCACGGTGAGACCGAACAGGGCGGCGGGCTGCGCGGCAGCCTGGATGATGCCCTGACCGACAAGGGTTGGGAGCAGATGCGCCAGGCGGTGTTGGCGCGCGGTCCCTGGGACCGCCTGGTGAGTTCGCCGTTGCAGCGCTGTGCACGTTTTGCCACGGAGCTGGGCGAGCGGCTCGGCGTGCCCGTCGAGCTGGAAAGGGATCTGCAGGAACTGCATTTCGGTGCCTGGGAAGGACAGAGTGCGGCGGCGTTGATGGAAACCGATGCCGAGGCCCTGGGGCGCTTCTGGAGCGATCCCTATGGCTTTACCCCGCCTGATGGCGAGCCGGTCTCACGATTCGCCGAGCGGGTGCTGGCGGCGGTCGAGGGGTTACAGCAACGCTACGCCGGCGAGCGGGTGTTGCTGGTCAGTCATGGCGGGGTGATGAAATTGCTGTTGGCCCGCGCACGTGGACTGCCGCGCGAGCAACTGTTGCAGGTGGAGGTGGCCCATGGCGCCGTGTTTGCGTTGCAGGTGTCGGCTGATGGTCAACTGAGGGAAGCGCCTTGAACCTGTTGCCGTTCCGGATTGCCCTGCAGTTTCTCAGCAGTTTGCCGATTCGTTTGCCGGGCATGCCACGCCCCGAGGAGTTGGGGCGCTCACTGCTCTGCTATCCCCTGGTCGGCCTGCTGTTGGGAGGCCTGTTGTACGGCGCCGACTGCCTCCTGGCGAGCGCGCCGCTGTTGTTGCATGCGGCCCTGCTACTGACTGCCTGGGTGTTGTTCAGTGGTGGTTTGCACCTTGATGGCCTGGCCGACAGCGCCGATGCCTGGCTGGGCGGATTTGGCGATCGCGAGCGTACCCTGACGATCATGAAGGACCCACGCAGTGGGCCGATTGCCGTGGTCACCTTGGTCCTGGTGCTGTTGCTGAAGTTCAGCGCCCTGTTGGCGCTGATCGAGCAGCACCAGAGTGCGGCCCTGGTCCTGGCCCCGGTGATCGGGCGTGGCGCGTTGCTGGGCCTGTTCCTGGTCACGCCCTATGTACGAGCCGGCGGTCTGGGACAGGCGCTGGCCGATCATCTGCCGCGACGAGTCGGTTGGTGGGTGCTGCTGCTGAGTGCCCTCGCTTGCCTGGCGCTGGCGGGTTGGCGGGGAGTGTGGGCGCTGCTGCTCGCAACGGCGGCTTTCTGCTGGTTGCGGCACTTGATGATGCGACGCCTGGGCGGAACTACCGGCGATACCGCCGGTGCCCTGCTGGAATTGTTGGAGATGACGGTGCTGGTGGGCTTGGCGCTGGCTTGAGAGCGCGCTTGAGGCCTGTTCGCGGTAAACCGGACCGCTGGCCCCACAGGGCCATATCAGGCAACTGGCTGGCTTCCTGTGGGAGCCCGATTCATCCGCGAACAGGCCCACCGCACAGCCAGTTTATTGATTAGACTTGTATTTGGAACATTACGGGTATATACACGCATCATGTTATCCACCGACTGCTTGTGCATCAGCCTGCGTCGCGCCGCTCGCGGCGTCAGCAGGCATTACGACGGCGCTCTCGACGGCTTCGGGATCAATGTTGCGCAGTATTCTTTGCTGTGCAATCTGCGACGCCTGGAGAGGCCGAGCATCTCGGGCCTGGCCGAGGCGATGGGGCTGGATCGCAGTACCCTGGGGCGCAATCTGCGGGTGCTGGAAGGCGAAGGCCTGGTGAAGATGAGCGAAGGTGCCGACCAGCGCAACCGGCTGGTCTGCCTGACGGAAACCGGTGCCCGGCGGCTGGAGGAGGCCTTCCCGGCCTGGGAGGCGGCGCAGCAGCGCCTGGCCGAGCGTCTGGGTGAGGAAAAGCGCGCCGCCTTGCTGGCGTTGCTGAGTGAACTGGCGGATGGCGAGTGATCGCCTTTTTTTGAGTTAAAGCGGGTATATACCCGCTAACGGAGAACAATAATGACATCGCTCTGGCGTAGCAGCGGCTGGATTCTTCTCGGGAGTGCGCTGATTCTGGCGTTGTCGTTGGGGGTGCGGCACGGCTTTGGCCTGTTCCTGCCGCCGATGAGTGCACAGTTCGGCTGGGGGCGCGAGGTCTTTGCCTTCGCCATCGCCTTGCAGAACCTGATCTGGGGGCTGGCGCAGCCGTTCACCGGGGCTCTGGCCGATCGTTTCGGAGCGGCCCGGGTGGTGCTGATCGGCGGTGTGCTGTACGCCCTCGGACTGGTCTTCATGGGTCTCTCCGATTCGGCCGTGAGCCTGTCGCTGAGCGCTGGCCTGCTGATCGGCGTTGGCCTGTCGGGCACTTCCTTCTCGGTGATTCTCGGCGTGGTCGGCCGGGCAGTCGCGCCGGAGCAGCGCAGCTTCGCCATGGGCATTGCCAGTGCCGCAGGCTCATTCGGGCAGTTCGCGATGTTGCCGGGCACCCTGGGGCTGATTGGCTGGCTCGGCTGGTCGACGGCGTTGCTGGTGCTCGGTGTGCTGGTCGCGATGATCGTGCCGTTGGTTACCATGCTCAAGGACAAACCGCTGCCGATCCAGGCCGGCGAGCAGACTCTGGGCGAGGCGCTGCGTGAGGCTTGTGCCCATCCGGGTTTCTGGTTGCTGGCGTTCGGTTTCTTCGTCTGTGGCTTCCAGGTGGTGTTCATCGGGGTGCACCTGCCGGCCTATCTGGTGGACCAGCATCTGCCGGCCAGTGTCGGCACCACGGTGCTGGCGCTGATCGGCCTGTTCAACATCTTCGGTACCTACACGGCCGGCTGGCTGGGCGGGCGGATGTCCAAGCCGCGTCTGCTGACGGCACTGTACCTGGCCCGGGCGGCGGTGATCGGGTTGTTCCTCTGGCTGCCGGTGACCGAGACCAGTGCCTATCTGTTCGGCATGGCCATGGGCTTTCTCTGGCTGTCGACGGTCCCCTTGACCAACGGCACCGTGGCGACCCTGTTCGGGGTGCGAAACCTCTCCATGCTGGGGGGGATCGTGTTCCTGTTCCACCAGTTGGGTTCTTTCCTCGGCGGCTGGCTGGGGGGGGTGGTCTATGACCGCATGGGCAACTACGACCTGATCTGGCAGGTGGCGATCCTGCTGAGCCTGTTGGCGGCAGCCTTGAACTGGCCGGTTCGCGAGCGCCCTGTCGCGCGCTTGCAGACCCGGTTGGGGGCGGCGTGAGTTCCCGCTGGTCGCGGTGGCTGGCCCTGGCGGCTCTGGCGCTGCTGCTGGTACTGGCCTGGTGGGGCTGGCATCGTGGTGGTCTGGCGCTGATGCAACTGGGCATGGGCGTTTGCTAGCGGCTGCTTGCTAGGGGCGCATACAGGCGAGTAAGTTCGTCCTGTGAGTTCTTTCTGAGGAGGCAGGATATGGCAATGCGCTGGTTGCTGGTGCCGATGGCTTTGCTGGCTTTTTCGGGGGCTGCGGCAGCGGCTGATTGTCCTGAGTTGCTGCAGGGCCAGTTGCCCAAGTTGCGCGCCAAGGAGTCCATCGATCTGTGCCAGAGGTTCGCCGGCAAGCCGCTGGTGATCGTCAATACCGCCAGCTTCTGTGGCTTCGCGCCACAGTTCAAGGGATTGGAGGCGCTGTACCAGCGCTACAAGGGGCAGGGGCTGGAGTTGATCGGCGTGCCGTCCAATGACTTCAAGCAGGAGTCCAGGGACGGTGCCGAGACGGCCAAGGTCTGCTACGTGAACTACGGTGTCACCTTCACCATGACCGAGCCGCAGGTGGTCAGGGGCGACAATGCCGTGCACCTGTTCAAGGTATTGGGTGAGCAGGGTGGGGCACCGAAGTGGAATTTCTACAAGTACGTGGTGGATCGCCAGGGCAAGGTGATCGCGCATTTTTCCAGCTTGACCAAGCCCGATAGCCCGGATCTGATCGAGGCGGTGGAAAAGGCGATTGCTTCGAGGCCCTGAGAATGGCGCCCATAAAAAAACCCGCCGAGGCGGGTTTTTTTCTGTTCAGCCGGTGAGCCGTTCAGGCTCGCTGCGGATCAGAACTTGTAGGTTGCGCCCAGGCCATAGCCCCATGCGCTGTTTTCGTACTTGGCGCTGTAGCTGCCCAGTGCGTTGCTTTTGTTGACAGTGACGTCCTCTTCCTTCAGGTAGGAAACGGCAGCATCAATGGTTAGATTGTCACTGACGGCATAGCCCAGGCCAGCGCTGATGATGGTACGGTCACCGGTAGGAATACGTGGTGAGCGGTCGGTATTGTTGGTCGGCGACTGGTCGAAGGTCAGGCCGGTGCGCACGATCCATTGTTTGTTCAGCTGGTACGAAGTACCCAGGGCATAGGCCCAGGTGTCGTGCCAGTTCTGGTCTTCCTTGATGGTGGTGAACAAGCCAGGGGCTGCGACGCCGCCGCCAAACGGGCTACCATTCACGCCTTCGTTATTGACAGTGATGTCTTTCAGGCGGCTCCAACGAGTCCAGGTAGCACCTGCATAGATTTTCCAGGCGTCTGACATGTCTTGGGTAACAGACAGGTCATAGGACTCAGGTGTTTCGATTTTCAGAGAGGCGTCATAGCGATTGCTATTGACGGCACCTGCAAGGCTTGCGTTCGAGGTTACATCGGTATGACCTTCCAGCTTGTAGTTCACCTTCGAGTGGTAGGTCAGGCCAACACGCGTGGTATCAGTGGCCTGAACCAACACGCCGATGTTGTAACCCAAGGCCGTATCGTCACCCTTGATTTTTACATTGACGTCAGGGGCCAGAGCGCTGAGGGTTAGATCCGACTGCAGTTCACCTGAGATACGGTTGATGGTCGGACCGAAACCGATCGACACCTTGTCGTTGAAGGCATAGCTGATGGTCGGTTGCAGCGTGACGACTTTTACTTCGCTCTTGCTGCCAAACCCGCGGCCTTGGAAGCCGTTTTCATAGTTGGTGACCAGGCCGAAAGGCGCATAGGCACCAAAACCGACGGACCACTGGTCGTTGAGCTGGTTCGTGTAGAACAACATTGGAACGGTGGTGAAGGGAACCATGTCACCATCGTTGGTGCCGCGTGAGCGACCGCTAACATCCTTAATATCGGTGCTTGCGTCGATGGACGCAGCGCCAACGGTAATTTGCTGGCCCGCGAGGCGGGACATGCCGGCAGGGTTGCCGTAAACAGTGCTTGCATCATCGGCAGAGGAGGATCGACCCGCAAAACCAGTACCCATCCCGCTGATGCTCTGTTCGTTGAGCGCGAAGCCGCTGGCGAACAATTGGGTGGATGCGAGGGTAACGGCGAGGCTGAGTGTGGTCTTGAGCATTGCTTTTTTCATTATTAGAACTCCGTGGTGATCACCGAGGCGAAAACTACCAACATTTTTGCTTCGGCGCTATAGGCTGTATCGCAGGAGATAGAGCGGTTTTGTAGGACAATCCAACCAAAATCGTCAGATTTTTCTGAATTCGAAATAGCGTGACTAACAGGCGACAAAACTGACCGATGAGTCACAATTTTTCCACGCCCGGGTGAAGTCCCGTAAGCGTCCCTGTGGCTGGAAAGTCTGTCGCCAGATGCGCGCCATTCCGAGCAGGTCGTCCACGGCTGGCAGGCGCAGTTGCTGTTGTTCGATCAGCAGCCAGGCAATGGCCGTGGCATAGCGCAGGTTGACGGTCAGTTCGAGGTGGGGGCTGCTGAGGAAGGCGTGCTGGCTGGCCAGGCCACGAACCAGGCTGGCCAGTTCCGGGTCCAGGGCCAGGTAGTGGTCCC
Source organism: Pseudomonas fuscovaginae SE-1 (assembly GCF_000364705.1). Lineage (GTDB taxonomy): Bacteria > Pseudomonadota > Gammaproteobacteria > Pseudomonadales > Pseudomonadaceae > Aquipseudomonas > Aquipseudomonas fuscovaginae_A. The sequence continues at coordinate 11,910 of NZ_AQOH01000027.1, forward strand.
AGAGCTCGGCGTGGCGCCTTTCGCCGATCCGGTACAGGCCATGGCCGCCGCGGTTGTGCAGGGCCGAGCCCAGGTCCGATTGGCTGGCGGCGACGCCCAGCAACAGTGCTTCCGCACATTGGTTGTGACGGCCCAGATAACGCAACGTCGGGCGAATCACGTAAAGGCGCAGTTCCCTCGCAGCAATACCCATGACACCCTCAAGACTGCTCGCAATGTGGTAGTCGGCCGGCGAGACCTGGCGCTTGGCAGCGGTGGATCGAGCAGGTCCGCCGGAAGCGACCCGAGTCGCTTGAGTTGAAGTGTAGTGTCATATCTTTGCTGTAAAGGACTGTTTTTAAAATATTTAAAACATGCACTTCGCGCTGGATATATTTATTTGTGATTAGGCCGGGCGGTAAAATTGCGAATTTTCAGCCAATAAAAAGCCCCGCTTGCAGGGCGGGGCTGGTGGATTGCCATTCGTCCGAACTTCAGGCGATCAATGCCTGGCGGGTGCGGTCGATCACCGCTTGCAAGGGTTCGGCACTGGAGTATTGCTCGGGGTACAGGCGCTCGCTGTGGCGGGCGATCCCGTGCTCGTTGACCAGTGTGAAGCTGAAGCTGCCTTTGCGGGCAGCCATGATCAGACAGTTCATGGGGGCAAAGGCGTTGGTCAGCGTGCGAATGGCTTCCTGGGTGTGGATTTGAGTCGACATATTATTGGTGTTCCTACAAATGACACGGTATCTGAACCGTGCAGCGTTAAAACGTTCCAGTAATGCCGTGCCACCATTGGCCGGAAAAAGAACCTGACTGGAACAAGGCAGCCAGTTTGCAGCGCTTTGAATATGAGTGGCGCTCGGGCTGGCAGGTAGGTACTCAGGAGGGCAGGCAATCACAACAGGGGCAAAGGTTCTGGGCCCGGGGTGAAGATCCTGATCAATTTGCAGGTTGGTTCGGTCAGCGTAAAAATTCTCGAAAACACCGCCTGCCTTCTCTACAGGGGCTGTTTTTTGAGTTTTTTACCTGGAAACCATCGATGGGTCGTTCCCTGTTTTCAGTCGCCAGCTTCTTCGGAAGGGGCGCACCAAGGGATGTTTTCGACCAGAATTGACTTTCAGCTTGGTACTAACGGCGCGAATACTAGCCTATCGGATGTTCGAAGGGAAGGTTTATTTGCAAGAAACATCAGCGACGTCCAGATCGCGGGGCAGGTATTTTCGACCCGCTCGATAGGGGGGCATTCGATGGCGGCATGGGCAGGGCCATCATGCTGAGCGCCAGGCCTTGTCTGATCGGCTTGTGCAAAAAAGGTGCGTTGATATAACCGCGCAAGCCTCACTTGTGCACATTATTGGTCCGGCTTGTCACCTCATTGTCATCTACCTCTCCGGGCCCGCGAATGCCTGTATTGGAAATACAAGTCAATGAAAAATATCGTCTTTTTTTATTGGTGAAAAAATCGACAGTTTGACTGCGAGCCCCGTTCCATGGGGCTTTGCGGGGGTTGAAGGGGGGTTGTCCACTGAGTTATCCACAGCTTCTGTGGATTGTCCCAAGCGCTTGCTCTAGCCCGGGCATGTGACGTTTTTCGACTTTACCTTCGCGAAAAAAAGAGTAGAGTGGCGCGCCCTGCGATTTGCCCTGCTGCCTGATATGAAGTTTCGTTCGACCTCATCATCTCCCTCTTCGTCCAATACGGTTTCGACCGAGCCGAAGCGTTTTTCATTGCGGGTCGCTCTCTGGTTGCTGGACAGCCCGAGCCTGGGTCATAACCCCAACGTCAAGCATTTCGCCGGCCGCCTGTTGAAACAACCGGCACGCCAGGGCGTGGTTCTCGCCCAGCGCCGCCTGGGGCAGTTGATGTGCCGTGATTGTGGCAGCTCCCGCGAGCGGCGTATCGGCCAGGACCTGTTGCGCCAGGCCGCGCGAGCGGGTGACCAGGTGGCCCGGCGGGAATTGGGGCTGCTCGAAGACTGAGTTGTCCCTGGCGTGGCGGGTTCGCTACCCTTGACCCTTTGAGTCCGGCTAGCGGGAGTCCTTATGGCATTGGATCTGACCAGCCTGTTGCTGGGTTTGGCGGGGGCGGCGCTGCCCCTGTTGGCGCTTGCCTGGCAACTGCAGCGTCGGGCGGCAGCGGCACAGGCCGAGCTGGCCTTGCAGGATGAGCGCCTGGCCCACGCGCAACTGGCCCAGGATGGGCTCAATGCCCAGTTGGACGCCTGCCGCGACGAGGTCAGCGATCTCGGCCAGGCCAATGCCGCCAAGCAGGCGGAACTGGCGGCGTTGCGCCGTGAAGTCGACTTGCTGCAGATCGAACGCGACAACGCCCGGGACGCGGCGCACGCCTGGAATCTCGAGCGCAACGGCAAGGAAACCGAGCTGCGGCGTCTCGATGCACAAGTGGCTTCGTTGAATGCCGCCCTGCGTGAACAGCAGGAAGGGCACCAGAAGCGGCTCGAAGACCTGCAAGGTTCACGTGACGAATTGCGGGCACAGTTCGCTGAAATGGCCGGGAAGATCTTCGATGAACGTGAGGCGCGCTTCGCGCAAAGCAGCCAGGAACGCCTGGGGCAATTGCTCGACCCCTTGAAGGAACGCATCCAGTCCTTCGAAAAGCGCGTCGAGGAAAGCTACCAGGCCGAGGCCCGCGAGCGGTTTTCCCTGGGCAAGGAACTCGAGCGCCTGCAGCAGTTGAACCTGCGCCTGAGCGATGAAGCCACCAACCTGACCCAGGCGCTCAAGGGGCAGAAAACCCAGGGCAATTGGGGCGAGTTGATCCTGGAGCGGGTGCTTGAGCACGCCGGCCTGGAAAAGGGCCGCGAGTACCAGACCCAGGTCAGCCTCAAGGGCCCCGATGGCGAGCGTTTCCAGCCGGATGTGCTGATCCTGCTGCCGGGGGACAAGCAGGTGGTGGTGGACTCCAAGGTCAGCCTGACGGCCTACCAACAGTATGTCGGTGCGGCCGACGAGGTGATCGGCCAGGCGGCGCTCAAGCAGCATGTGCTGTCGTTGCGCAATCATGTCAAAGGGTTGTCCGGCAAGGACTACAAGCGTCTTGAAGGCCTGCACAGCCTGGATTTCGTCCTGCTGTTCGTGCCGATCGAGGCGGCGTTCTCGGCGGCCTTGCAGGCGGAGCCGAACCTGTTCCAGGAAGCCTTCGACCGGCAGATCGTGATCGTCAGCCCGACTACCCTGCTCGCGACCCTGCGGGTGATCGACAGCCTGTGGAAACAGGAACGGCAGAGCCAGAACGCCCGGGAAATCGCCGAGCGCGCAGGCTGGTTGTACGACAAGTTCGTGCTGTTCATCCAGGACCTGGATGAAGTGGGCAACCGCCTCCAGCAACTGGACAAGGCCTACGCGGCGGCGCGCAATAAACTGACGGAAGGTCGTGGCAACCTGATCAGTCGCAGTGAGCAGCTCAAGCTGCTGGGGGCTCGTGCGAGCAAGAGCCTGCCCGCCGACCTGCTGGAGCGGGCGATGACCGATGCGGATGGCGTGGTCGAGATGCCGGAATAGTGGTTTCGCCCGACCCTGTGGGAACGCCATGGTTTGGGCAGGGCTTGCAGGCACATTCGCGGGCAAGCCCTGCTCCCACGGGATCCAGGTGCGTCCATCGATCCTGTATATGGCCTGCCCTTGTGGAAGCCGCCTCCCACAAGGGGGAGTGGGCTGGCTGGCTCAAAGTGCCAGGTGCCGGCTCAGCAGGGCTCTGAGTGCCGCCGGTTTCACCGGCTTGGCCAGATAGTCCAGGCCGACGCCATGGACCTGCGCGACGGTTTCCTGCCGGCCGTCGGCGCTGATCACCACACCGGGCAGCGGTTCGTTCAGGCGGGCGCGTAGCCAGGCCATCAGGTCGGTGCCGGTCTCGCCGCCATCCAGGTGATAGTCCACCAGCGCCAGTTGCGGGCGAATGCCTTTCTGTAGCAGGGCTTCGCACTCCTCGCGGTTGCGTGCGGTCCACACCTGGCAGCCCCAGCGGCTGAGCAGGCTGTGCATGCCGATCAGGATGCTGTCTTCGTTGTCGATGCACAGCACCTGCGCGCCGCTCATGGGCTGCCCATTGACTGCCACGCTGGCATTGTCCATGACCTGCGTCGCACGGGCCAGCGGCACGCTGACGCTGAACACGCTGCCACGGCCCGGCCAGGAACGTACCCGCAACTGGTGCCCGAGTACCCGGCAAAGGCCGTCGGCGATCGCCAGGCCCAGCCCCAGGCCTTTTTCCGCGCGGGTCTGGTGGCTGTCCAGACGTTTGAACTCCTCGAAGATCACCTGGCGTTTGTCCTCGGGAATTCCCGGACCGCGATCCCAGACTTCCAGCAGCAACTGCTCGCCACGCCGGCGTATGCCCAGCAGCACCGGTCCCTTGGCGTAGCGGAAGGCGTTGGTCAGGAAGTTCTGCAGGATCCGTCGCAGCAGCTTGATATCGCTGTCGATCTGCAGGCGGCTGCCGCGTACCCGGAACTTGAGGCCCTGTTCCTGGGCCAGCAGCTTGAACTCCGCACCGAGGGTGTCGAACAGTTCGTTGACGGCGAATGGCTTCGCGTCCGGGGTGATCTTGCCGTTTTCCAGGCGCGAGATATCCAGCAGGTCGCTGATCAGGTCTTCGGCCGAGCGCAGCGAGCTGTCCAGGTGTTGCACCAGTTGCCGAGCCTCGGCCGACAGGCCTTCCCCCTGGTGTGACAGCGCTGCGGAAAACAGCCGGGCGGCGTTCAGCGGCTGCATCAGGTCGTGGCTGACCGCGGCGAGAAAGCGGGTCTTGGACTGGTTGGCCGCTTCGGCGTTGCCCTTGGCCTCGGTCAAGGCCAGGTTGAGTTGCGAGAGTTCGTGGGTGCGCTCGGCCACCCGTTGCTCCAGGCTCTCGTTGGCTTCGGTCAGGGCCTGCTCGGCCTCGCGGAACGGGGTGATGTCGGTGAAGCTCATGACGAACCCGCCGCCGGGCATCGGGTTGCCGATCAGTTCGATCACCCGGCCGTTGGGAAACAGCCGTTCGGAGGTGTGCGCGCGGCCCTGGCGCATCCAGTGCAGGCGCCGGGCGACATGCACCTCGGCCTCGCCCGGGCCGCACAGGCCGCGCTCGGCGTTGTAGCGGATGATGTCGGCGATCGGCCGGCCGACGCTGATCAGCCCATCCGGGTAGTTGAACAGTTCCAGGTAGCGGCGGTTCCAGGCCACCAGCTTCAGCGACTGGTCGACCACGCTGATGCCCTGGGTGATGTTCTCGATGGCGCCTTGCAGCAGTGCACGGTTGAATTGCAGCACCTCGGAGGCTTCGTCGGCGATGCGCACGACATCTTCCAGTTGCATGTCACGGCCCTCGATGGCCGCCTTGACCACCGCACGGGTCGAGGAGGCGCCGAGTACCCCGGCCAGCAGGCGTTCGGTATGGGCGATCCAGTCGCTGTCGGCGTTCTGGTTCGGGTTGAAACCCTTGCCCTGGCGATAGGCGAAGCGGATGAAGCTCTGGCGCGCCCGTTCTTCACCGACGAAGCGCGCGGCGAGGGTCAGCAGGTCTTCGATCTGCACCGCCAGCATCGAGCGGGCGCCGGGACGGGCACTGATTTCCTGGCCGATGAAGCGCCCGGCCTGCCAGTGTTCGGAGACGCGGCTGCGCGACAGTACCGAAACCCAGGCGAACAGCGTGAAGTTGCCGGCCAGCGACAGCACCACCCCCTGGGTCAGCGGGGAAATGGGCAGATCCAGCGGATTGCCGTGCAGCCAGGCGAGGCCCGGGAAACTGTCCAGCGACCAGCCCAGGCTGTGGGCGGCGATCGGCAGGATCAGGGTGTAGAACCAGATGAAGGTACCGCCGGCGATACCGGCGAATACCCCGCGACGGTTCGCCTGTTTCCAGTACAGCGCGCCGAGCATCGCCGGTGCCAGTTGGGTGACGGCGGCAAAGGCGATCTGGCCGATGGTCGCCAGGCTGGCGGTGGAGCCCAGCAGGCGGTAGCTGACGTAGGCCAGCAGAAGGATAACGACGATGCTGACCCGGCGCACCGACAGCATCCAGTGACGGAACACCTCGAACGGCCGCTCGGAGTTGGTCCGGCGCAGCAGCCAGGGCAGCAGCATGTCGTTGGAGACCATGGTCGACAGGGCCACGCTGGCGACGATCACCATCCCGGTGGCCGCCGAGGCGCCGCCGATGAAGGCCAGCAACGCCAGGGACGGGTGGGCCTGGGCCAGTGGCAGGCTGATCACGTAGGAGTCGCGCAGGACCTCGGCCGGCAGCATCATCCGCCCGGCCAGGGCGATGGGCACCACGAACAGTGCGGCGAGAATCAGGTAGGTGGGGAATACCCACTTGGCCAGCCGCAGGTCCTGGGGCTCGATATTTTCCACCACGGTGACGTGGAACTGCCGGGGCAGGCAGATGATCGCCATCATCGCCACGCCGGTCTGCACCACCATGGACGGCCAGTTGACCGTCTCGTTCCAGTATTCGGCCAGCAGCGCCGAGTTCCTGGCCTGGTCGAACAGGTCGTCGAAGCCGTCGTAGACGCCGTAGGTGATGTAGGCACCGACCGCGAGAAAGGCCAGCAGCTTGACCAGGGATTCGAAGGCGATCGCCAGCACCATGCCGCGATGGTGTTCCGTGGCGTCGAGGTTGCGGGTACCGAAGAGAATGGTGAACAGCGCCAGCACCAGCGAGACGATCAACGCCGTGTCCTGGGCCCGCACGCCCATGGCGTCGGCCCCGGCGCCGATCAGCAGGTTGACCCCGAGGACGATGGCCTTCAGTTGCAGGGCGATGTAGGGCAGCACCCCGACCAGACAGATCAGCGCCACCACCACCGCCAGCGATTGCGACTTGCCGTAGCGGGCGGCGATGAAGTCGGCGATCGAGGTGATGTTTTCCTGCTTGCTGATCAGCACCATCTTCTGCAGAACCCAGGGCGCGAACACCAGCAACAGCACCGGGCCGAGGTAGATCGGCAGGAAGGCCCAGAGCTGGTCGGCGGCCTGGCCGACCGCGCCGAAGAACGTCCAACTGGTGCAATAGACCGCCAGCGACAGGCTGTACACCCAGGCGCGCAGTCGTGGCGGCAGCGGCGCGCTGCGACGGTCGCCGTAGAAGGCGATGGCGAACATGATGGCCATATAGGCCAGGGCAACGGCGGCGATCAGCCCGCTGGACAGCGACATGGAAACTCCCGGCAAAAGACACCCCGAGGACAGTCCGGCCCCCGGGACCACAGTCTCGCACGATGGCCGGGCGGCGTCAGTGTCGACCAAGGTCGCAGCGTGGCCTTGTGTCGCAGCCTGCTCAGGTGTTCAGGGCGATGTCGATCAGGCGGTGCAGTTCTTCGACGGTCAGGGGCGCGCTGGAGAACAGCACGCGAAACACCGTCGGGGCGACGATCAGGTTGATCAGGTGGTCGATGGCGGGCCGTGGCGGGTCAGCGTGCGGGTAGCGCTCGAGGATGGTCCGCAACTGTCCGCCGAGGATTTCCACACAGTGGCAGGGGATCGATGCGCTGTTCTGGACGTCGCGCATCATGTTGCGACCCGGCTCCGAGCTGATCTCGTCCAGATACTGCTCGGCCCAGGCGCGCAGGTCGCCAAGCAGGCTGCCGGTGTCCAGCGGTGGACGGTCCGGCTGCATGCGTGCGAGCGCGACATCGGCCAGCAGCTCGGAGATATCGCCCCAGCGTCGATAGATGGTCGAGGGGGTGACGCCGGCGCGGCTGGCGATCTGCGGCACGGTGATGCTGGAACGCTCCTGTTCTTCGAGGAGCGCACGGACGGCCGCGTGAATCGATTCCTGCACCCGGGCGCTGCGGCCACCGGGGCGGATACTCTCTTTTATCGCCATGGATAAAACCTTAACACAAAGAATTTGCTTTAAGCGGAAAGCGGTAGCACACTGCACAAAAGCAAAATTTTAGCTTTTGTGGAGTCTGTTCATGTCCAACCGTGCTGAAGTCTCTGTTTCAAACCCATCCGGCCTGGTCTTCCTGGCGATCACCCTGCTGACTTTCCTGGCGGCATCCAGTGCACCCACACCCTTGTATCACCTGTACCAGGAAGCGCTGGGGTTTTCCGCCGCGACCCTGACGCTGATTTTCGGGGTCTATGCTCTGAGCCTGCTGGCAGCCTTGCTGACGGTCGGTTCGCTGTCCGACCATCTGGGGCGTCGGCCGGTGATCTTCAGTGCCTTGCTGCTGGAAATCATTGCCATGGGCCTGTTCATCGCCGCCGACAGCATACCGCTGTTGATCGCCGCCCGGGTGCTGCAGGGATTTGCCACCGGCATGGCCACCAGCGTGCTGGGGGCTGCACTGCTCGATCGAGACAATCGCAAGGGGCCGCTGGTCAACAGCCTGGCGCCGCTGCTGGGCATGGCCTGCGGGGCCTTGGGCGCGAGCCTGCTGGCGGAGTTCTGTCCACGGCCGACACGGTTGGTCTATGAACTGCTGTTGGCCTTGTTGGTGTTCCAGGCCCTGTATATCTGGCGTCTGGCGGAGAGTGTCAGCGCGCGGTCGGGAGCGCTGGCGTCTCTACGCCCGGCCCTGCATGTGCCGCCACAGGCCCGGCGGGCGTTGTGGCTGTCGTTGCCGGTCGATGTCGCGGTCTGGATGGTCGGCGGTTTCTACTCGTCGCTGGCACCGTCGTTGGTGCGGGCGGTGACGGGGTCGACCTCGAACCTGATTGGTGGCGGCCTGGTGGCGATCCTGACCCTGAGTGGCGCTGCCGCCATTTTCAGCCTGCGCGAGCGGGCCGCGGGCAAGGTCCTGCAACTGGGGGCGAGCCTGCTGGCGGTCGGGGTGGCGCTGGTGCTGGTCGCAGTGCACGAGGCGAGCCTGTGGTTGTTCTTTGTCGGCACGCTGATCACCGGCAGCGGCTTCGGTGCCGGTTTTCTCGGCGCGTTGCGCAGTGTCGTGCCGCTGGCGCAGCCTCATGAGCGGGCAGGGCTGATGTCGACCTTCTATGTGCTCAGCTACCTGGCCTTTTGCATGCCGGCCTTCCTCGCCGGGAGCCTTAGCCGCAGCCTGGGCCTGATCGTCACGACCCAGGGGTACGGCAGTGTGCTGATCCTGCTCTCGCTGGGGGCGCTGCTGGCGTTGCGTTTGCAGCGGTCGGCCAGGGCCTGCGCCGCCTGACGGCAGGGGTATTCGCCGTCGTGACTGGCGGCGAGCGCAAATTGAAAGTCGCGAAAACGGCAAGCGTCCAGTCTTTACCCGGTCGCTGACCCGGTTTTCAAGGACGATCATGCCTGCCCACGCTTCCCGGACATTCCCCCTGAATGCCGATCACCTTGCGCGCCAGCTCGCTGGCGCGGACCTGTCGCAGACCTTCTGCCTCATCCTCGAGATCGCCGCGCAACCCTTGTCCCGTCAGGCTGTACTGCTGCTGGGGGCTGGTGTACTGCCGGGCATCGGCCGGCAATTGCGGCATGTCCTGCCAGGGGCGGCGATGCGGCCGCGCGGGGCGCTGCCGCTGGCCTATGCCTTACATACCCTGCGTGAGGCCATGCTGCTCGAGCCGGACCCCAGGCGGCGGGTGTTGCTGGCCCATGAGTGCATCGACTGCCTGCTGGCCGGCCGGCGCCGGGGCATGATCGGCAGGCGCATCGCCGTGCTCCACGGCCTGGAATCGATGGACCTGGTGGTACAGGGATTCATCGCGCTGGTGGAAGTCTGTGCCTCGATTCTCAGGGACCGGGCGTTCATCATGGCGCGCCTGGGGATCACCGCCGGTTGGTTCGGCGGCGACACCGGTGTCGCGGCGAAGCTGGGCCGGCCGGCCTGTTACGGTTCGGGCGGGCATATCAGCCGGGCGCGTTTTGCGATCATGCGCAACCTGTTGCTGCGCGGCGATGATATCCGGCGCCCGGTGCCGGGAATGGAGCCGGTGCTCGACGCCTCCTGGCTGCGTCGGGAGTACCAGTTGGACCTCTATCGAAGCCTGCCTTGCACGCTGGAGGCACAGTCAGAAATGATGGCTGCCTCGGTCAGCGCCCGATGAACTGCGCCCGGTAGGCCGAGGGCGAGATATGCAGTGACGCATTGAAGTGCTGCCGCAACGACAGGGCGCTGCCGAACCCTGATTCCACGGCGATGGTCTCGATGCTCCGGGCGCTGCTTTCCAGCAGACGCTGGGCGTGGCTGAGGCGTTGGCCCAGCAGCCACTGGCCAATGGTGGTCCCGGTCATTTGCCGGAAGTGCCGGGTCAGCGAGCGGCGGCTCATGGCCGCGCGCTCCGCCAGGTCGTCCAGGGAATGGGGGTGGGTGAAGTGCTGCCCCAGCCACTGCAGCAACTGGCCGATGCGGTCCTGCTCGCCAGCGGTAGCGATCGGCCGTTCGATGAACTGCGCCTGCCCGCCGGAGCGATGGGGGGCGATCACCAGCCGGCGGGCCACCTTGTGCGTGACCTCGGCGCCGCACAGTTGCCGCATCAGGTACAGGCAGCAGTCGAGACCGGCGGCGGTACCGGCCGAGGTCAGCAGGTGCCCGGATTCGGCGTACAGTACATCGGCATCGAGTTGTACCTGCGGGTAGCGCCGAGCGAAGGCCGCGGCCCAGTTCCAGTGGGTGGTGGCCTTGCGACCGTCCAGCAGCCCGGCCTCGGCCAGAACGAAAGCCCCCAGGCACAGACCGACGATCCTTGTGCCCCGGGCATCCGCTTGGCGCAGCGCCTCGAGCAGGGCTTCGGGCGGCCGCTCCTCGGTATCGCGCCACGACGGCATGATGATCACGTCGGCCTGCTTCAGCGCTTCCAGCCCATGGTGCACCTGAATATCGAAACCGGCCGAGGTACTGAGCGGCCCTGGCTCGAACCCGCAGACCCTGAGGGAAAACCGTGGCATATCGATGCCTTCGCGTTGCTCGGCGAACACCAGGGCCGGTACGGACAGGTGGAACGGGCTGATACCGTTGAAAGCGATCACGGCGATATGGACGGTGGTCATCGGGCTGGCCTCGGGTAAACAGGTTTGGCCTGATCTTATCGAATATTGTCTTTCAGGCCACTTCTGCGTTTCGCCGTGGCGCGCAATCATGGGCTCCCGAACCCACTGCCAGGTGTAGAGCCATGTCCCAAGCCCCCCGTCGTGCGCTGATCGTGATCGATGTGCAGAATGAATACGTCAGCGGCAACCTGCTGATCGAATACCCGCCGGTCAGTGAATCGCTGGCCAACATCGGCAGGGCCATCGACGCGGCGAATGCCGCCGGTATTCCGGTGGTGGTCGTGCAGAACGACGCCCCGGCGACGTCGCCCCTGTTCGCCATCGGCTCGCCGGGCTGGGAGCTGCATCCGGTGGTTGCCTCGCGCCGGCATGATCATCGGGTGAACAAGACCCTGCCCAGCGCCTTTGCCGATACCGATCTGGCCCAATGGCTGGTGCGGCACGAGATCGATACCCTGAGCGTGGTCGGCTACATGACCCACAACTGCAATGCCTCGACGATCTTCGAAGCCACCCACCGTGGCCTGTCGGTCGAATTTCTCGACGACGCCACCGGCTCGTTGCCCTACGCCAACGAAGCGGGGCGGGCCAGCGCCGAGGAAATCCATCGGGTGTTCAGCGTGGTGTTCCATACCCGATTCGCCGCCGTGGCCAGTACCGCGCAGTGGCTGTCGGCGGTGGAGCAGGGCGTGGCCCTGTCGCGCTCTTCGATCCCGGCCTCCAACCAACAGGCGCTGCAACAGCCATGACGGTCATCCACAGTCGCGACTTCACCGGTGACCGGCCCTGGGCGGCGCTGGACATTGCCCGGATGAACGGCATCAGTACCCGCCTGCACTGGACCGACCAGCCCTATATCTGGCACGTCAATGACGGGCAGGAAGTATTTGTGGTGCTGGATGGCCAGGTGCGCATGCGTTACCGCCTGGAGGGGGTCGAGCAGGCGGTGCTGTTGGAAAGCGGCGATATCTTCTACGCCGGCATCGGCTGCGAGCATCTGGCCGAGCCGCAAGGTCCGGCGCGGGTGCTGGTGATCGAGAGCGAGGGTAGTATCTGACGTATATCTTTGAAATAGATAAGTTATAGAGAAAATACCCGTTATATAGATATTCGATTGGGTTCTATGATGGCTGCAACCTCACCGGAGGACAGGAGCCAACCATGCAAACCTGCACCAACAGCGTCAAACCCGGGCTGCGGCCACTGAGCCATTTACAGCACCCTCTCGAAGCCATTCGCCAGTTCACTCCCAACTGGTTCGCCGCGACCATGGGCACGGGGGTCCTGGCCCTGGCGCTGGCACAACTGCCGGTCGCGGTGCCGGGCCTGCGTGCCGTGGCCGAGGGCCTGTGGCTGTTCAACATCCTGCTGTTCAGCGTGTTCAGCCTGCTCTACGGCGCACGCTGGGTGTTGTTCTTCGATGAGGCACGGCGGATTTTCGGTCATTCCACCGTCTCGATGTTCTTCGGCACCATTCCCATGGGGCTGGCGACCATCATCAATGGCTTCCTGGTGTTCGGCATACCGCATTGGGGCGATCACGCGGTGCGTATCGCCGAAACCTTGTGGTGGCTCGATGTAGCGATGTCCCTGGCCTGTGGCGTGCTGATTCCCTACATGATGTTCACGCGCCAGGCACACAGCATCGACCAGATGACCGCCGTCTGGCTGCTGCCGGTGGTCGCGGCCGAAGTGGCGGCTGCCAGCGGTGCGCTGCTGGCCCCGCACCTGGCGGACTATGGCATGCAGTTCAAGGTGCTGGTTACCAGCTACGTGCTCTGGGCTTTCTCGGTGCCCGTGGCGTTCAGCATCCTCGCCATCCTGCTGTTGCGCATGGCGCTGCACAAGCTGCCTCACGAAAACATGGCGGCGTCGAGCTGGCTGGCCCTGGGGCCGATCGGTACCGGTGCCTTGGGCATGCTGTTGCTGGGGGCGGACTCGCCGGCGGTGTTCGCTGCCAACGGTTTGCCGGGCATCGGCGAGATCGCCAATGGCCTGGGACTGGTCGCCGGGCTCATCCTCTGGGGCTTCGGCCTTTGGTGGATGCTGATGGCGGTGCTGATCACCCTGCGTTACCTGCGCAGCGGCATTCCGTTCAATCTTGGCTGGTGGGGGTTCACCTTCCCCCTGGGGGTCTATTCGTTGACCACATTGAAACTGGGCAGTGTGCTGCACCTGGGCTTTTTCAACGGCTTTGGCCTGTTGCTGGTCGGGTTGCTGACGGTCCTGTGGCTGATCATCGGCACCCGCACACTGCGCGGGGCCTACCGGGGAGAGCTGTTCGTTTCGCCCTGTATCGCAGGAATCGAGAAATAAATCCTCAGGATTAGGTAATGTTGTGGCCTGGAGCGGTGATCCGCATTCCAACAAGAAAGCCGCTCTCGGCGCCACTCAGGACCACGGAAGATGAGTCACCCTTCACAGTTCAGTCTGTTGCGTACACGGCGTTTCCTGCCGTTCTTCGTGACCCAGTCGCTCGGCGCGTTCAACGACAACGTTTTCAAGCAGTCGCTGATCCTCGCCATCCTCTACAAACTGAGCATCGATGGTGACCGTGGCATCTGGGTCAACCTCTGCGCCTTGCTGTTCATCCTGCCGTTTTTCCTGTTCTCGGCCCTGGCCGGGCAGTTCGGCGAGAAGTTCGCCAAGGATGCGCTGATCCGTGTGATCAAGCTCGCAGAGATCGCCATCATGGCAATCGGCGCGGTGGGCTTTGTGTTCGATCACCTGTCGCTGATGTTGCTGACATTGTTCGCCATGGGCACCCACTCGGCGCTGTTCGGGCCGGTGAAGTACTCGATCCTGCCCCAGGCGTTGCGTGAGGAGGAGCTGGTTGGCGGCAACGGCCTGGTGGAAATGGGCACCTTCCTGGCGATCCTCGCCGGGACCATCGGCGCCGGGATCATGATGTCCTCGTCCCATTACGCGACGATCGTGTCCGCCGCCATCGTGCTGGTGGCGGTATTGGGCTACCTGGCCAGTCGCGGCATTCCACGGGCGGCGGCCTCCAGCCCGGAACTGCGCCTGGATTGGAACATCCTCAGCCAGTCCTGGGCGACCCTGCGCCTGGGCCTGGGACAGACTCCGGCGGTGTCGCGTTCGATCGTCGGCAACTCCTGGTTCTGGTTCGTCGGGGCGATCTACCTGACGCAGATTCCCGCCTATGCCAAGGAGTGGATGTACGGCGACGAAAGCGTGGTGACGCTGATTCTCACGGTGTTCTCGGTGGGTATCGCTGCCGGCTCGATGCTTTGCGAACGCCTGTCCGGGCGCAAGGTGGAAATCGGCCTGGTGCCCTTCGGCTCGCTCGGCATGACCCTGTTCGGCCTGTTGCTGTGGTGGCATTCGGGCAATCTGCCACAGAGCGTTCAGGCCAACGACTGGTGGGCCCTGCTGCATCACAGCCAGGCCTGGTGGGTGCTGCTCGACATTCTCGGCCTGGGAATCTTCGGCGGTTTCTACATCGTGCCGCTGTACGCGCTGATCCAGTCGCGCACCGCGGAAAACGAGCGGGCCCGGGTGATTGCCGCGAACAACATTCTCAACGCGCTGTTCATGGTGGTGTCGGCGATCGTGTCGATCCTGTTGCTGAGTGTGGCGAAACTGTCGATTCCTGAACTGTTCCTGGTGGTATCGCTGATGAACATCGCGGTCAACACCTACATCTTCAAGATCGTCCCCGAGTTCAGCATGCGCTTCATGATCTGGCTGCTCAGCCATTCCATGTACCGGGTCGAGCACCGCAACCTCGAGCTGATCCCCGATGAGGGGCCGGCGCTGCTGGTGTGCAATCACGTATCGTTCGTCGATGCGCTGCTGATCGGTGGCGCTGTGCGGCGGCCGATCCGTTTCGTCATGTACTACAAGATCTACCGGCTGCCGGTGCTCAACTTCATCTTCCGTACCGCCGGGGCGATTCCGATTGCCGGACGGGGCGAGGACCTGGAGATCTACGAGCAGGCGTTCAGGAAGATCGCCGAGTACCTCAACGAGGGTGAACTGGTGTGCATCTTCCCCGAGGGCAAGCTGACCGGCGATGGCGAGATCAACGAGTTCAAGGGCGGCATGACCCGCGTGCTGGAGGAAACCCCGGTGCCGGTGATCCCGCTGGCGCTGCAGGGGCTGTGGGGTAGTTTCTTCAGTCGTGATCCGCAGAAGGGCCTCTTCCGCCGTCTGTGGTCACGGGTGACGCTGGTGGCCGGGCCGGCGGTGGCCGCCGAGCTGGCGCAGCCATCGCGGTTGCGCGAGCAGGTGTTGCAGTTGCGCGGGATGGAGCGCCGCTAGAAGGCACGCCTTTTGGGGAGAACGCGCAAACTTGGCTGCCTGCGCAAATCTGTGGGAACCGGCTTGCTGGCGATAGCGATCCGACAGTCGGCATCTCTGTTGGCTGACACGCCGCTATAGCCAGCAAGCCGGCTCCCACAATGACCGAGTCGTGTCAGGCCCTGGTGTGGGGGGCAATCAGACAATCCACTTCAGTCAGGAGGCGGAGACCTTCAGGCCGATCAGCCCGGCGATGATCAGGGCCACGCTCGCCAGTCGGACCAGGGCCATGGACTCGCCGAACAGGATGATCCCGGCAATGACCGTTCCCACCGCGCCGACACCGGTCCACACCGCATAGGCGGTACCCAGTGGCAGTTCCTTCACGGCAAGGCCGAGCAGGCCGATGCTGACGGCCATGGCGGCGACGGTCAGTACGGTAGGAAGTGGACGGCTGAAGCCATCGGTGTATTTCAGGCCAACGGCCCAGCCGATTTCAAACAGACCGGCGCAGAACAGAATGATCCAGGACATGTGAACCTCCATCGGTGGATGGGGCCGTCCCCGGATTGATCGCTCTAACGAGCCGCAGGGTCGTCCCTGCCTTGTGCATTATCGTGCACATTATCCCTCCGGGGAGCAAGCTTTCGCTCAATCGGCCGCCTTGCGCTCCTGGCCGTCGGTCATCTTGCGAAACCAGGTGGATAGCAGTGCGCCGGAAATGTTGTGCCAGACGCTGAACAGCGCACTCGGCACCGCCGCCAATGGCGAGAAGTGCGCGCTGGCCAGTGCCGCCCCCAGCCCTGAATTCTGCATGCCGACTTCCAGGGCCAGCGATTTGCGCTGGGCCAGCGGAAGCTTGAACAGGCGCCCGGTGAAGTATCCGAGCAGGTAGCCGAAGCTGTTGTGCAGCATCACCACCGCCATGATCAGCAGCCCCGACTCGGCGATCTTCGCCTGGCTGGCGGCAACCACCGCCGCGACGATGATCACGATGCTGATCACCGAGACCAGCGGCAGCACCTCGACCGCATGACGGACCCGGTCACCCAGCAGGCGCTGGGCAATCACGCCGAGCACGATCGGCAGCAGGACGACCTGCAGGATCGACCAGAACAGCTCCGCGAACGAAACCGGCAACCAGGCCGAGGCCAGCAGCCAGATCAGCGCCGGGGTCAGCAGCGGGGCGAGCAGGGTGGTCACCGCGGCGATCGCCACTGACAGCGCCAGGTCGCCGCGGGCCAGCCAGGTCATCACGTTGGAGGCGGTGCCGCTCGGGCAGCAACCCACCAGGATCACCCCGACGGCGATTTCCGCCGGCAGGTGGAAGGCCTGACAGAGCAGCCAGGCCACGCCGGGCATGATGACGAAATGCGCGACCACGCCGAGGGCCACGCGCCAGGGATGGCGGGCGACCTCGGCGAAGTCTTCGAGCTTGAGGGTCAGGCCCATGCCGAACATCACCAGACCGAGCAGGGGCACGATGGCGACTTTCAGACCGAGGAACCAGCCGGGCAGCAGGAACGCCAGTACGGCGAAAACCAGTACCCAGCAGGCGAAGGTGTTACCGACAAAACGGCTCAGGGCCGCCAGTGCACGCATGGTGTTTTCCTTGTCATATGCGGTGTCGGGGCTGACAAGCGCCTATCTGTAGGAGCCTGGCTTGCCAGCGAAGCTTTTCATCGGCCTCGCGGGCCTCTTCGCCGGCAAGCCGGGCTCCTACAAGGGCTTGGTGATCCCGAGATCCTTTCGTTGGCAATCCAGCCGCCAGCAGGGCGGTGTCGGCCCTGGGCTCTGCGTATGGTCGATCAAATGCCCTGCGGGATTTCCTCGCCGCCCAGGGCCTCGAACAGTTCCGGCAGGAACTCGCCGAAGGTCAGCATCATCAGGGTGAAGCTGGCGTCCAACTGGCCCAGGGCTTCGTCGCCACCGTCCTGTTCGGCCTGGTCCTGCAGCAGGTCCTCGAACTTCAGGCGCTTGACTACCATCTTGTCGTCGAGCACGAAGGACAGCTTGTCCTGCCAGGCGAGGGCCAGTTGGGTGACCATCTTGCCGGTGCTCAAGTGCAGTTGGATCTCGTCGCCGGTCAGGTCCTGGCGCTTGCAGCGGATGATGCCGCCGTCTTCCTGGACGTCACGCAGTTCGCACTCGTCGAGGACGAAGAAGTTGTCGGCGGCCTTGAGGGTCTTGACCCAATCGGTCATCACCGCGGTCGGTGCGACCTTCACGGTCAGTGGTCGCACCGGCAGGGTGCCGAGCACTTCACGCAGGGTCGACAGCAGGTCTTCGGCGCGTTTCGGGCTGGCCGAGTTGACCAGGATCAGGCCCTGTTTCGGCGCGATCGCGGCGAAGGTCGCCGAACGGCGGATAAAGGCGCGTGGCAGGAAGGCCTGGATGATTTCATCCTTGAGCTGGTCGCGTTCCTTCTTGTAGACCTTGCGCATCTGTTCGGCTTCGATCTCTTCGACCTTTTCCTTCAGTGCATCACGCACTACGCTGCCCGGCAGGATGCGTTCTTCCTTGCGGGCCGAAACCAGCAGGAAATCGCCGCTGACATGCACCAGCGGGGCGTCTTCGCCCTTGCCGAACGGCGCGACGAAACCATAGGTGGTCAACTCCTGGCTTGCGCAGGGGCGGGCCGGTTTGGTCGCCAGCGCGGCCTCCAGGGCCTCGGCGTCAAAAGGCAGATCCTGGGTCAGGCGGTAGATCAGCAGGTTCTTGAACCACATGGGGCGAATCTCTCCTTTATACAAAGGTGGGCATTATTGTCTTCGTGGCCCGATAGGCCAACCCTCTGCTAAGTCTTTGGAAGGCCTGAAAAAAATATTGAAGAAAGTGCTTGCCAGAGTGGGGAGTGCTCCGTAGAATGCGCGCCACACCGAAAGCGAAGGGTGATTAGCTCAGCCGGGAGAGCATCTGCCTTACA
>NZ_AQOH01000028.1 GCF_000364705.1 Pseudomonas fuscovaginae SE-1
CCGGCAGCGCCAGTGGCAGGGGCCATCTGGCTGGTTTGGTGGGTCGGAGCCGAGCCCGCGCTTTTGCCGCCGCCAAAGCGCTTGGCGTTGGCGTCGAGGCTCATCGTCAGGCCGATGCAGAGCGCCAGGGCGATGCTAAGAAAACGTTGCATAAAGGGTATTCCCGTTTGTGGAGTGCACGCGTGTCATACTGCACAGGTGAAGTGTGACTGGCTAGCGAGAGAGTGTTTCCGGCTTTTGCCTGAATCCTCTCACTTCCAAGTTGAATATTTCATGAATGCCTGCAGGACCATTACCCATTGGGCTGTAGGGCTAATCTCTAGGCGCCGCAAAAAAACCGATTTCCCCCATTCCTGTAGGAGCGGCGGTATTCAGCACCGCCAGCGGCACGGCGTGGACACCGGAAGGCGCCACGCCCGCTGCCTCAGATGGCTTCCAGCTTGGCGTAGCCGAGCATCAGCCACTTGCTGCCTTCGCTGAAGTTCACCTGGACCCGCGCCTGGGCGCCGGAGCCCTCGAAGTTGAGGATCACGCCGTCGCCGAAGAGGCTGTGGCGCACCGCCTGGCCCAGGCTGAACTCGGTCTGCGGGATGGCGCTGCCGCTGAACAGGCTGCTGCTCTGTTGCGAGCTGCCACCGAACGGGCGACTGACGCTGTTGGAAAGCCGCACTTCCTGCACCAGGCCCTTCGGAACCTCGCGTACGAAGCGCGACACCTTGTTGTAGGTCTCGCTGCCATACAGGCGGCGGGTTTCCGCGTAGGTCATCACCAGGTTCTGCATCGCCCGGGTAATGCCCACGTACGCCAGCCGACGCTCTTCCTCAAGGCGGCCAGGCTCTTCCAGGCTCATCTTGTGCGGGAACAGGCCTTCTTCCATGCCCACCAGGAACACGTAGGGGAATTCCAGGCCCTTGGCGCTGTGCAGGGTCATCAGCTGGATGCTGTCTTCGTGCTCGTCGGCCTGGGCATCGCCGGCCTCCAGCGAGGCATGGCCGAGGAACGCCGCCAGGGGCGACAGGTCCTCCTCGCCCTCGGCGGCTTCGAAGTTGCGCGCCGCGCTGACCAGTTCCTCGAGGTTTTCCACCCGGGCCTGGCCTTTCTCGCCTTTTTCCGCCTCGTGGTAGGCGATCAGCCCGGACTGTTCGATGACGATCTGGGTCATCAGGTGCAGCGGGCTGTCCTTGGTTTTCGCGGCGAGGTTCTCGATCAGCTCGATGAAGGCGCCGAGGGCACTGGCGGCACGGCCGGTCACGCCCTTGTTGGCGATCAGCTGGGCCATGGCGTCCCACATCGACAGATTGCTGTGGCGGGCATGCTCGCGGATGGCCTCGACGGTCTTCTCGCCGATACCGCGGGCCGGAACGTTGATCACCCGCTCCAGCGCCGCATCGTTGCCCCGACCTTCGAGCAGGCGCAGGTAGGCCATGGCGTTCTTGATCTCGGCGCGCTCGAAGAAGCGCTGGCCACCGTAGATCCGATAGGGGATGCGCTCGCGCAGCAGGGCTTCTTCCAGCACCCGCGACTGGGCGTTGGAACGGTAGAGAATGGCGATGTCGCTGCGCGCCAGGCCGGTCTTCAGTGCGCTTTCGATGGTTTCCACCACGTAGCGCGCCTCGTCGTGTTCGTTGAACGCGGCATAGAGGCTGATCGCCTCGCCGTCGCCGCCGTCGGTCCACAGCTCCTTGCCCAGGCGCCCGGTGTTGTTGGCGATCAGGGCGTTGGCCGCCTTGAGGATGCCGGCGGTGGAGCGGTAGTTCTGCTCCAGGCGGATGGTCTCGGCGTCCGGGAAATCATCGGAATACTGGTAGATGTTCTCGATTTTCGCGCCGCGCCAGCCATAGATCGACTGGTCGTCGTCGCCGACCACCATCAGGCTGTCGCCGCCCTTGGCGAGCATGCGCAGCCAGGCGTACTGCACGGCGTTGGTGTCCTGGAATTCGTCCACCAGGATGTGCCGGAAGCGCTTCTGGTAGTGCTTGAGCAATCCTTCGTTATTGCGCCACAAGTCGAGGGCGCGCAGCAGCAGCTCGGAGAAGTCGATCACGTTGGCCCGTGCGCAGGCGGCCTCGTAGGCTTCGTAGATGCCGCGCATGGTTGCCAGGAACAGGTCGCCGCTGGCCTGGATATTCTGTGGCCGCAAGCCCTCGTCCTTCTGCCCGTTGATGAACCACTGGGCCTGGCGGGCCGGCCAGCGCTGCTCGTCCAGGCCCAGGTCGCGGATCACCCGCTTGACCAGGCGCTGCTGGTCGTCGCTGTCGAGGATCTGGAAGGTCTGGCTCAGCCCGGCTTCCTGCCAGTGCGCGCGCAGCAGGCGGTGCGCCAGGCCGTGGAAGGTGCCGACCCACATGCCGGCCGGGCTGATGCCCATCAGTTGCTCGATGCGGTGGCGCATCTCGGCAGCGGCCTTGTTGGTGAAGGTCACCGACAGGATCGAGTAGGGCGACGCGTTCTCGACCTGGATCAACCAGGCGATACGGTGCACCAGCACCCGGGTCTTGCCGGAGCCGGCGCCAGCCAGGACCAACTGACGGCCAACGGGGGCGGCTACGGCCTGGCGTTGGGCGTCGTTGAGGGAGTTCAGCAGAAGGGAGAGGTCATCGTTGCGCATGGGCGCATTCTAGGGGGCTGGCTACGGGCGGGCAAACCCTAATGCCGGGCGGTCGAAGTCGCGCCCCGAGAAAAAACTCGCGTGATGACGACCGGCGGGTCATTGCCTGCAGGCGGCGCGTTACCTGACTTTGCCCAGTTTGGAAGGGTCTATCGCGGGCAAATTCATTACATTTTATGACCTGGAGCAGTTTGGTCCGGCCGGAGGCTTGTGTATGCTCCTGCGACATTTATGGCTCAACCATTATAAGAATAATGCCCATATGACTCACCGCTCCGACACGCTGAGCCCCTCCGTGGAGGCAGGACGGGCTATCCGCAAGCAGTTCGCCACCGAGTTGGCGGTCGAGCGCACGCGCCTGCTGTACCAGGGTTCATTGCTGCCCACGCTGTTCATGCTGATCAACGGGCTGGTCTGCGCCTGGCTGCTCTGGAGCCCGCAGCGTTACCTGCTGGTCAGCATCTGGATGGTCTGGCTGATGGCGCTGGTGGCCTTGCGGGTGATCCAGGTCGCGGCGTTCGATTCGGCCATTCCCAGTCGCCAGGCCCAGCCGATCTGGCGGCGGATGTTCCTGCTCGGTTCGGCCGTCAGCGGCCTGACCCTGGCCTGTGCCGGCATCGCCCTGGTGCCCACCGACAGCTTTCTCCAGCAGGCCTGGGTATTCGGCCTGATCGGTGCCGCGACCTTGTCCGCCAGTATCGCCTACGCCGTGAGCATCCCGGCGTTCCTGACCTTCACCTTGCCTTGCCTGCTGCCCGCCATCGGCTACCTGTTCTGGGATGGCGACGGTGCCCGCCAGGGTTGGGGCTGGCTCGGCCTGATCCTGCTGGCCTCCCTCAGCGTGGTGGCGCTGCAGGTCAACCGGCTGATCGAGCGCGGCCTGCTGCGGCGCTTCCAGAACCAGGCGCTGATCGAGAACCTGCAGCAGGCCCAGGCGCGCAGCGAGCAGCTCAACCAGGAACTGGCGCGCGAAGTCGAGCAACGCCGGCGTGCCGAACTGGAGCTGCGCGAAGCCCAGGCCGAGCTGGAAAATCGCGTCGCCCAGCGCAGCCGGGAACTGGACCTGGCGAACCAGGCCCTGACCAAGAGCGAAACGCGCCTGGCGCTCGCCCTGCAGGCCAGTGAACTCGGCCTGTGGGACTGGAACCTGCAGACCGACGAGGTGCATCACACCCAGCTCAAGGAGCTGTTCGGCCTCGACCCCGAATATGTCACGGCCATGCTCAGCCACCTCAAGCCGCGCCTGCACCCCGAGGACCTGCCGGCGCTCAAGCGCGCCCTGGTGGAGCACCTCAAGGGGCGCAGCGAGGACTATGTCATCGAATACCGGGTACGCCATGGCGACGGCCACTGGGTCTGGATCGAGGACCGCGGCCGGGCGGTGGAACGTAGTGCCAGCGGACGCGTACTACGCATGGTCGGCACCCGACGCGATATCAGTTCGCACAAGGAGCTGGAGGCGCAGCGGCAACTGGCGGCGACGGTGTTCGAGGCGGCCAGCGAAGGCATCGTGATCTTCGATCCGAACTACGCGCTGCTGGCGGTCAACCAGGCGTTCAGCCGGGTCACCGGCTACCAGATCGAGGACATGTTGGGGCGCAATGTCGTCGAGCTGCCGTGCAGTCGCGACGCCCGCCGACATTACTCGATGATCCACCAGTCGCTCGAGCAATACGGCAGTTGGCAGGGCGAACTGGTGGAGGCGCGCAAGAACGGCGAGCTGTACCCGCAGTGGCTGCAACTGAATACCGTGCGCGACAAGCGGGGGAAAGTCAGCCATATCGTGGGCTTCTTCGCCGATCTGTCGGCACGGCGCGAATCCGAAGAGCGCATGCGCTACCTGACCCACTACGACGAACTGACCGGCCTGGCCAACCGCTCGCTGTTCAAGGAGCGCCTGCGCGAGGCCAACCAGCGTGCCCGCCAGGAAGGGCGCAGCCTGGCGCTGCTGCATATCAACCTGGATCGCTTCAAGCTGCTCAATGACAGCCTGGGGCATGAAATCGCCGACCAGCTGCTGCAGAAGATGGCCCGGCGCCTGGTGAACGCCTTGCCGGAAGCGAACACCATCGCCCGCTTGTCCGGCGACGAGTTCGCGGTGTTGTTCGATGCCTATGGCACGTTGTCCAGCCTGGCGAGGGTGGCGACGCGCCTGCTCGGCAAGCTGCGCCTGCCGTTGACCATAGAAGGGCATGAGCTGGTGGTCAGCGCCTCCATGGGCATCAGCCTGTTGCCGGACAGCGCCCGGGAAATCCCGGCGCTGGTCAGCCAGTCGAATATCGCCATGCAGCATGCCAAGCACCTGGGCGGCAACAACTTCCAGTTCTACACCGAGAGCCTGCAGGCCAGCACCCTGGAGCGCCTGCAACTGGAGAACCAGCTGCGCAAGGCCATCGAGGAACAGCAACTGAGCGTGTTCTACCAACCCAAGCTGTGCCTGGCGACGGGGCGTCTGCACGCCGCCGAGGCGCTGGTGCGCTGGGAGCATCCGAGCATGGGCCGGGTACCGCCAGGGGACTTCATCGGGCTGGCCGAGGAAACCGGGCTGATCGGCCCCATCGGCGAATTCGTGCTGCGCCGTGCCTGCTGGCAGGCTTGCGAGTGGCAGCGCCAGGGGTTGCCGGCGATGCGGGTGTCGGTGAACCTGTCGGTGCACCAGTTGCGCCAGGGCAAGTTGGTCAGCCTGGTGCGCCAGGTGCTGGAGGAGAGCGGGTTGGCGCCGCACCTGCTGGAGCTGGAACTGACCGAGAGCCAGTTGCTCGACAGCGTCGAGCACATCATCGCGACCTTCCAGCAACTGCGCGACCTGGGGGTGAAACTGGCCATCGACGATTTCGGCACCGGCTACTCATCCCTGAGCTACCTCAAGCGTTTCCCGGTGGACTACGTGAAGATCGACCAGGCCTTCATCCGTGGCCTGGACGAAGGCAGCGAAGACGCCGCGATCACTCGAGCGATCATCGCCATGGCCCACAGCCTGGGCCTGAAGGTCGTGGCCGAGGGCGTGGAGAATCCGCAGCAGCTGGAGTTCCTCAAGCTGCACGGTTGCGACGAGGTGCAGGGTTATCTGATCAGCCGGCCGGTGGAGGCCGCGGAACTGGTGCAACTGCTGCTGGACGATCAGCGCATCCGGCGGTCGTGACTCGGCGCAGCCTGTAAAACAGGGGCTTTCGTCGCGGCCGGGAACAGGTTCGCCCGTGCGGCTACATCACGGATTCGGCCGGCTGTCGGCGGTTCTGATTACGCAATGGAACAGGCAATGGACGAATTCATGTAGTATAACTACAAGAATGCTACATCACAGGCCGACGCCACCTCCCAGGCCGTGGCCCATAACAAATCGAGTCCAGCCCTTGAATCTGTTGCAACACATCGCCCAGTCCCGCACTCTGCTTCGCAAATCGGAGCTCAAGGTTGCCGATCACGTGCTGCTCGACCCGGCGGCGGTGATGCACAGTTCCATGGCCGACCTGGCCCACAGCGTGGGGATCAGCGAGCCGACCATCGTGCGTTTCTGCCGGGCCATCGGCTGCTCGGGCTTCCAGGACCTGAAGCTCAAGCTGGCGCAGAGCCTGGCGGCGGGCGCCAGCTTCGGCCAGTTCGCGATCCATGAAGACGACTCCGTCGCCGACTACAGCCTGAAGATCTTCGACACCACCCTGCACACCCTGATGGAAGTGCGCGAGAAGCTCGACCCGGCCGCGTTGCAGCGGGCGGTGACGGCCATGTCGGCGGCCCAGCGCGTGGAATTCTACGGTTTCGGTGCGTCCGGTGCGGTGGCGGCCGATGCCCAGCACAAGTTCTTCCGCCTGCTGCTGACCGCGGCGGCGTACTCCGACCCGCACATGCAGGCGATGTCGGCGGTCACGCTCAAGCCCAGCGACGTGGCGATCTGCATTTCCCAGTCCGGACGTTCCAAGGACCTGCTGATCACCGCCAACATGGTCCGTGAAAGCGGCGCGACCCTGATCACCCTGTGCCCGAGCCAGACGCCGCTGGCCGAGCTGTCGACCATCAACCTGGCGATCGACGTGCATGAAGACACCGAGATCTACACGCCGCTGACCTCGCGGATCGCCCACCTGGTGGTGATCGACGTGCTGGCGATGGGCGTGGCGATGGCCCGGGGCCCGAGCCTGGTCAACCACCTCAAGAGCGTCAAACGCAGCCTGCGCAGCTTGCGGCTGTCGCCCAAGTCGCTGAAGAACCTCGAAGACTGAATTCATCCGCCTGTCATCCGGCTGCCGCCAAATCGTAACGCTCTGAAGCCATCCTGACGTCTCCAACCCAAACTGGGAGACTCGAAATGGCCCGGCACCACGAAGAGCAAAGCAGCGTAAAGACCCGTCGGCAGCAGGAAGATCAGCGTCGCATGGAATTCCGTCGCGCAATCGAAGACCGCAACGAGCTGCGTCAGTTGCAACAGGAAATCGCCGCAATCAATTACTGGCAGATGGACTCGGCAGCCGACCGTCGAAGCGCTCAGCGAGCGCACTGATCTGCAGCCGTTCACTTCGGATGAACCCCAGGAACGCATGCGCGACCGGTGACAGGCGTTTGTCCCTGGCCTGAACCACGCACCAACTGCGATAGAGCGGCAGTTCTTCCACCGGCAGCTCCCGGAGCACGCCGGTCGCCAGTTCCAGGCTCAGGGCGTGGCGCGTCAACAGCGCCAGGCCCAGCCCCGCCACCACGCTTTCGCATTGCGCCTCGCCAGAGGTCACTTCGAGAGTCTGCGAGAAGTGCACGCGCTTTTCCTTGAAGTACTCCTCGCAGGCCATCCGGGTACCCGAGCCCGGTTCGCGGATCAGCAGCGGATAGGGCTCCAGGTCCTGCAGGCGCAGCGGACCCCTTTGGCACAGCGGATGATCGGGCGGCGCCACGGCGACGATCGGGTTGTTCAGGAATGGCAGGAATTCCAGGCCCATGTCCTGGGGCACCATGGACATGATCAGCAGGTCGTCGCGGTTGTCCGAGAGTCGCCGCAGGGCCTGGGCGCGGTTGACCACCGTCAGGTGCAGGCTGACCTCGGGGTACTGGCGCTTGAAGGCGGCGAACAGGTGCGGCACGAAGTACTTCGCGCTGGATTCCACCGCCAGTTTCAGTTGCCCCTGCAGCGAACCCTGCATGTCCGAGAGCTGCATGTCGAGGTTTTCCAGGCGGCCGAAGATGTCCCGGCTCGCCCGCTGTAACGCTTCAGCCGCCTCGGTCATGTAGAGCTTTTTGCCGACATACTCGAACAAGGGCTGGCCAATCAGCTCTTCCAGCTGACGAATCTGCAGGCTGACGGCCGGTTGCGTGAGCGACATTTCTTCGGCCGCGCGGCTGTAGGAACGCAAGTCGCAGACCTCATTGAAGATCTTCAACTGTCGTAATGTCATGCGCATCAAAGACTTACGCATTTTTGCGAGCGCTCCCGGGCTACTGGTCAGCCAACTATAAGTCATTACTTATAGTTGACCCAATAATTATTGATTTTAGTTTATCGATGGCCGGAGCTAGTGTGGTGACGCGACTGGCTTGAAACATTTAGTCACTCGTCGACCCGCTCTGTGGGACAGATATCGGGTCGTGGACAGAGGGCCGGCCCGCGAGGCTTTTGGTGTTTTGACGGACATCATCGCGGGCAGGCCCAGGTCCTTTCGGTCCCCGAGCGTTCCCGAGATCGCACGGGGTTCCTGCAGGTTGTTTCGTTCCAGCGGCCTAGGAATTTCCAAGTGATAAAAAAGATCCTGATCGCCAACCGTGGTGAGATTGCCGTCCGCATCGTGCGAGCCTGTGCCGAAATGGGCATTCGCTCGGTGGCGATCTTCTCCGACGCCGACCGCCATGCCCTGCACGTCAAGCGCGCGGACGAGGCCTACAGCATTGGCGCCGAGCCCCTGGCCGGCTACCTCAACCCACGCAAGTTGGTGAACCTGGCGGTGGAGACCGGCTGCGATGCCTTGCATCCCGGCTATGGTTTTCTCTCGGAAAATGCCGAGCTGGCAGAAATCTGCGCCGAACGTGGGGTCAAATTCATTGGCCCGTCGGCGCAAGTGATCCGCCGCATGGGCGACAAGACCGAAGCCCGCCGCAGCATGATCAAGGCCGGCGTACCGGTCACTCCAGGCACCGAAGGCAACGTCTCCGGCATCGAGGAAGCCCTCAGCGAAGGTGACCGCATCGGTTACCCGGTGATGCTCAAGGCCACCTCCGGTGGTGGCGGCCGCGGTATCCGTCGCTGCAACAGCCGCGAGGAACTGGAGCAGGCGTTCCCACGGGTGATTTCCGAAGCGACCAAGGCCTTCGGTTCGGCGGAAGTCTTCCTGGAAAAATGCATCGTCAATCCCAAGCACATCGAGGCGCAGATTCTCGGTGACAGCTTTGGCAACGTGGTGCACCTGTTCGAGCGTGACTGCTCGATCCAGCGCCGCAACCAGAAGCTCATCGAAATCGCCCCCAGCCCCCAGCTGACCCCTGAACAGCGTGCCTACATCGGCGACCTGTCGGTGCGCGCGGCCAAGGCGGTGGGCTACGAGAACGCCGGTACCGTGGAGTTCCTGCTCGCCGATGGCGAGGTGTACTTCATGGAAATGAACACCCGGGTGCAGGTGGAGCACACCATCACCGAGGAAATCACCGGGATCGACATCGTTCGCGAGCAGATCCGCATCGCGTCCGGCCTGCCGCTGTCGGTCAAGCAGGAAGACATCATCCATCGCGGTTTTGCCCTGCAGTTCCGGATCAACGCCGAGGACCCGAAGAACAACTTCCTGCCCAGCTTCGGCAAGATCACCCGCTATTACGCGCCGGGCGGCCCCGGCGTGCGGACCGATACGGCGATCTACACCGGCTACACCATTCCGCCGTTCTACGACTCGATGTGCCTGAAACTGGTGGTCTGGGCGCTGAGCTGGGAAGAGGCGATGGACCGTGGCCTGCGTGCCCTGGACGACATGCGCCTGCAAGGCGTGAAAACCACCGCCGCCTACTACCAGGAAATCCTGCGTAACCCGGAATTCCGTAGTGGCCAGTTCAACACCAGCTTCGTGGAAAGCCATCCGGAACTGACCAACTACTCGATCAAGCGCAAACCCGAAGAGCTGGCCCTGGCCATCGCCGCCGCCATCGCCGCCCACGCAGGCCTGTGAGGATTATTACAATGAGCAAAAAGATTCACGTTACCGACACGATCCTGCGCGACGCCCACCAATCGCTGCTCGCCACCCGCATGCGCACCGAAGACATGCTGCCGATCTGCGACAAGCTCGACAAGGTTGGCTACTGGTCGCTGGAAGTCTGGGGCGGCGCGACCTTCGACGCCTGCGTGCGCTTCCTCAAGGAAGACCCGTGGGAGCGCCTGCGCAAGCTGCGCGCGGCACTGCCCAACACCCGCCTGCAGATGCTCCTGCGCGGCCAGAACCTGCTCGGCTACCGCCACTACAGCGACGACGTGGTCAAGGCCTTCGTCGCCAAGGCGGCGGTCAATGGCATCGACGTATTCCGTATCTTCGACGCCATGAACGACGTGCGTAACCTGCGCGTGGCCATCGAGGCGGTGAAGGCTGCGGGCAAGCACGCCCAGGGCACCATCGCCTACACCACCAGCCCGGTGCACACCATCGAGGCGTTCGTCGCCCAGGCCAAGCAGATGGAAGCCATGGGTTGCGACTCGGTGGCGATCAAGGACATGGCCGGCCTGCTGACGCCGTTCGCCACCGGCGAACTGGTCAAGGCACTGAAGGCCGAGCAGTCGCTGCCGGTGTTCATCCACTCCCACGACACCGCAGGTCTCGCCGCGATGTGCCAGCTCAAGGCGGTGGAAAACGGTGCCGACCATATCGACACGGCGATCTCCAGCTTCGCCTGGGGCACCAGCCATCCGGGTACCGAGTCGATGGTCGCCGCGCTTAAAGGCAGCGAGTTCGACACCGGCCTGGACCTGGAACTGCTGCAGGAAATCGGTCTGTACTTCTACGCCGTGCGCAAGAAGTACCACCAGTTCGAAAGCGAGTTCACCGCCGTCGACACCCGGGTGCAGGTCAACCAGGTGCCGGGCGGGATGATTTCCAACCTGGCCAACCAGCTCAAGGAGCAGGGTGCCCTCAACCGCATGAACGAAGTGCTGGCGGAGATCCCGCGGGTGCGCGAAGACCTCGGCTTCCCGCCGCTGGTCACTCCGACCTCGCAGATCGTCGGTACCCAGGCGTTCTTCAACGTCCTCGCCGGCGAGCGCTACAAGACCATCACCAACGAGGTGAAACTGTACCTGCAGGGTGGCTACGGCAAGGCGCCGGGCACCGTCAACGAGAAGCTGCGCCGCCAGGCGATCGGCAGCGAAGACGTGATCGACGTGCGTCCGGCCGACCTGCTCAAGCCGGAAATGGCCAAGCTGCGCAATGACATCGGCACCCTGGCCAAGTCGGAAGAAGACGTGCTGACCTTCGCCATGTTCCCGGACATCGGGCGCAAGTTCCTCGAAGAGCGCGAAGCCGGCACCCTGGTACCGGAAGTGCTGCTGCCTATCCCCGAGGCCGGCGGTGTGCGCGCGCCGGGCGGCGAGGGCGTACCGACCGAGTTCGTCATCGACGTGCACGGCGAGACCTACCGTGTCGACATCACCGGTGTCGGCGTGAAGGCTGAAGGCAAGCGCCACTTCTACCTGTCCATCGACGGCATGCCGGAAGAGGTGGTGTTCGAGCCGCTCAACGAGTTCGTCGGCGGTGGCAGCAGCAAGCGCAAGCAGGCCAGCGCCCCAGGCCACGTCAGCACCACCATGCCGGGCAACATCGTCGATGTGCTGGTCAAGGAAGGCGACAGCGTGAAGGCCGGCCAGGCCGTGCTGATCACCGAAGCCATGAAGATGGAGACCGAAGTGCAGGCAGCGGTATCGGGCAAGGTCGTCGCCATCCACGTGGCCAAGGGCGACCGGGTCAATCCGGGCGAGATCCTGATCGAGATCGAAGGCTGATCGACAGCCTTCATCTATCAATGTTTATCCTCGGGGAGGCGTATGCCTCCCTTTTTTTGTTCATTCTTTGAGCATGTTGTGTGGGGTGTTATGGTCTGCTGCTCTAGAACGATATGCATTTTATTGCGTATATTTGCGCCGTATAGCAAGGCTGATGCATTATATTGCAGTTATTGGGCGATGCTGGCAGGCGAATCTGTACTATATTGCAGTTTTGGCGGCAGTCTCTGCCTATAAAGTGCATTAAGTTGCAGGTTGAATCATGTACGCACTCACACTTCAGGCCTACACCGACGGAATCTGGCAGGACGCCATGACCCTGATTTTCGAGTCGCCGGAAAAAGGTTTCGAGGGGCGTTGCAGGTTTGCCTACAAGCAGAGCTATCTGCTGGATCATATCGAGGATATGGGCAGTCCATTCGCCTGTGCGGTCAGTGCGAACCTCCCGCTGGACTGGGACAGCATGGATGACCGGCAGGCTCCGGCCTTCCTGCAGGATATTGCTCCTGCCGGTGCTGCCAGGCGCTTCCTCATCGCCAGGGTGGGGCGGGAAAAGCCTGATGATGTCAATGCCGACCTTTTTTTGCTGGGTAAAAGCACCCCGGCTCCCGTTGGCCATCTGCGGGTCAAGGAGTCCGTGGACGTGCAGGACGGTCGTGAGCCCATGGGATTTACCCGAGCGGACGTGGTGGCGCGCGATAACCGATTTCTCGAGTACGCCTACGAGCAGGGCGCGGCGATTGGCGGAGCTACGGGAGCTGGAGGCGAAGCACCGAAGTTGCTGATGAGTGAGGACCACAATGGCCTGCTGTACCCGGACGCGGTTCTCGATGATCGCGACGTGGCACAACACTGGTTCGTGAAATTCGCTCGAAACAAGTCCACGCAGACCGATCAGGACATCCTCAGGAGCGAGTACCACTATTACAGGGCTTTGCAGGTGCTTGGGATCGAAACTGTCTCGGTGCAGGGGCTGAAGCTGGAGGAAGCCAACAGACCGAGCCTCTGGATGCAACGTTTCGACCGTCATGTCACTGAGCAGGGGACCGAGCGTTCAGCCGTGGAGTCGGTGTATTCGTTGGCCGGGGTCACGGTGCCTGGCAGTCGCCTGAAGCACCTGGAGGTGATCACTCGTCTGGTTGCACTTTGGCGCCAGGCCGGCCAGGGGGAGCAGGTGGAAGATCTGGTGGCGGATTATCTGCGCCGTGATTTGCTCAACAAGATCCTGGGCAACTCCGACAACCATGGGCGCAACACATCGATCATCCGCGATCAGCGGGGGGTTCGCCTGGCACCGATTTACGACCTGGCGCCCATGGTCATGGATGATGAAGGTGTGACACGCAGCACCAAGTGGGCAAGAGATATCGAAAGGGGCGGGGAGGTGGATTGGCGCAAGGCGTGCGACGCGCTGGCGGGGCTGGTCGAGCCCCAGGCAGCCTTTGAGCGGCTTCGGGCGGATGCCAGGCATCTGTTGGCCTTGCCCGATATTCTGACGGATAGTGGCTTGCCCGCCGTCACCATGAACCATCCGTTGATTGCCTTGAAAAGGCTTGGTCAGCGTCTGCGAGACTGGGGGTTGACATGACGCTCAGCCTGGAAGTCCGTGCCCTGCTG
This sequence comes from Pseudomonas fuscovaginae SE-1, assembly GCF_000364705.1. Classification (GTDB taxonomy): domain Bacteria; phylum Pseudomonadota; class Gammaproteobacteria; order Pseudomonadales; family Pseudomonadaceae; genus Aquipseudomonas; species Aquipseudomonas fuscovaginae_A. Next base: position 13,179 of record NZ_AQOH01000028.1, read on the forward strand.
ATCCAGGCCATTCAGGATGATCTGGCCCAGGGCATGATCAGCATCGGTGTTGCGGTCAGGCGCTTGCGGACGGAGGTAACGGGGTTGCAGCAGACCCAGTTTGCCCGGATGTGCCGGATTTCGGTCCGTACCCTGGTGCATATCGAGCATGACGAAGGCAATCCGACCCTCAAGTCGTTGAACTCTGTATTCAGGCCCTTCGGGTTGCAGATGGGCGTGGTGCGACTGCGCAAGACATCAGGCTGAGGTGCTCATCGGTCAGGCAGCTGTTCATGAGCCTGACCGGTTGATGGAAAGTTGTCAGAAAGCCAGCGCCCACTGCCCCATGATGCCGTGGTTGCTGTTCTTCGCGCCGAGTTCGCCGCTGTAGCCCAGGCCCAGGCGATGGCGGGAGGACAGGTTCAGTTCGAGTCCGGCTTCGATCGCCAGGCTGTCGCGGTCCTGGGCGATGCCGCGGGTCGTGAAGGTCATGGCGGTGGCCCGGTTCGTCTGGCGGGTGATGCTGTCGAGTTCGCCATACAGGTGCTTCCAGCCGGCACTCAGGTGCGGGGTCAGGCTCATGCCGTGGCCGAAGCGCCAGTTGCCGGCAGCCCGCAGGCCCAGTGTGGTGCTGAAGTTGTCCAGGGCCTGGCCGCTGTTCTCCAGCACCGCCTCACCGCCTTTTTCCGTGTGTCCCTGGCGTGAGTAGCGCTGGTAGCCGAGGCCGGCAAAGGGTTCGGTACTCAGTTGGTTGTTGCCCAGGCTGTAGCCGAATTCGGCGAAGGCCTGCTGGCTGGTGGCCGTGTAGTTGCCGGAGAGTCGATCCTGATAGCCGCTGAACGCGACGTGGCGTTGAGTGCTGCCAGCGTGGCTGCTATGGATCGCGCCGAAGCGCAAGGCTGCGGGGCCGTCCTGGCGCAGGGCGTAGGCGCCGGCATGCCAGCTGTCCAGTTCGCCCCTGAAGTGGCTGCCCTTGTGCTCGGAACGGGATTTTCCGCCGAGCAGGCCCAGGCGCCATTCGTTGCCCAGCGACCAGTCGGCCCCCAGCACCAGGCCCCGGGTCGTCTGCTGGAAGTCCTTGCCGCCCTGTGTCGGTTCGAATCGGCCCACGTTACTCAGGCTCTGTAGCCACAGGCGACTCCTGCCGTTGTCGGGCTGGAGCATGGCCGACAGCGCGCTGGCGCCCACCTGTCGGGTAGCGCCGAGAGTGGCCTGGGCCAGGTTGGCATTATCGGCACCGGCCAGTTGGGTCAGGGCGGCTTCTCTTTCGGCCGGACCGAGCCGGTTCAGGGCTTCGAGCAGTGGGGATGCCGGAATCGTCGGCAGGATGTTGCCACCCTGGCCGCCTTTGGCGGGCTCATGGGCGGGTGACGGGGAGGTGGTCGGCAGGCTGCCCCCGGGTTCCGGCGGCTGTTTGAGCAGCCAGTCCCAGTCGTAGACGCTGGATGAACCGCGGTAGGCATTTGGCGGTGGCTGCTGGGCCTGTGCCTGCTGGGCCAGCAGTCCGTTGAGCACCAGGGCCAGGGAGATGGCGAGACGGGTCTTGGGGAGCATTCCATTTCATCCTCAGAATAGGTCGAGGAGGAAATGTATCGAGCTGTCCAAGCGGTAAATGTCGGGGTTTTTACCTGGGCTTCGCGGGAGATGTCAGCAGCTTTCCGTTTATTTCGGCCGTGTCCCGATGTGCGGTGGCCGGCAAGTCGGCCACCGCGTGTCAGGCCATCAGGCTTCGCGACATTCGGTCAGGGTCCGCACCTGCCCCGTTGCGCTCAGGTTGTCCTCCGACAGCCAGCGCTCGAAGCCGGCATTCACCGCCGGCCACTCCGAGTCGATGATGCTGAACCAGGCGGTGTCGCGGTTCTTGCCCTTGACCACCATATGCTGGCGGAACACGCCCTCGAATTGGAAACCCAGGCGCTCGGCGGCGGCGCGGGAGCGGGCGTTGTCGTTGTTGCATTTCCACTCCAGGCGCCGGTAGCCGAGGGCGAAGGCCTCCTTGGCCAGCAGGTAGACCGCCTCGGTACTCTTGGGCGAGCGCTGCATCGGTGCGCCGAAGGTGACGTGGCCGATCTCGATGCGGCCCTGGGCCGGCACGATCGACATCAGGCTGAGGAGGCCCTGGACTTCGCCGCTGGCCTTGTCGATGACCGCAAAGAAGTAGGGATCGCTGCTCGCCGCGTGGCCGGCGAGCCAGTCGTCGAAGGCGCCTTCACGCTGCGGGAACGGGCCGTAGGGCAGGTAGTCCCACAGTTTCGGGTCGGCGCCGGGGCCTTCCAGGGCACGGTACAGGTCGTCGCCGTGGCGGGCGGCGTCGAGTTTTTCCAGGACGATGAAGCGCCCTTCGAGGCGTCGGATGGACGGCGCCGGGGCGCCGTTCCAGTGGGTTACGGGTGTCGACATGGTGTTGTTCTCGGGCTCACAGGCCGTGGCGGAATTGAATGAAACCGGGGCGTTCGGCGATCCGCTCGTACAGTTGGATGGCCGTGGCGTTGGTTTCGTGGGTCAGCCAGTGCACCTTGCTGCAGCCGTCCCGGGCCGCCGTGGCGTACACGTGTTCGATCAGCTTGCGACCCAGGCCGGTGCCGCGCACCTCGCGGGCGACGAACAGGTCCTGCAGGTAGCAGGAGTTCTGGATGCTCCAGTTCGAGCGGTGGTAGATGAAATGCACCAGGCCCACGGCCTTGCCGTCCTGCCAGGCGAGGGCGCCGTGGGTGGTCTCGGCCGGGTCGAGCAGGCGCTGCCAGGTCGACTGGTAGATGCTGTCCGGCAATTCGGTTTCGTAGAACTCCAGGTAGGCCTGCCACAGTGGACGCCAGACGGCCTGGTCGGCGGCGGTCACCGGGCGGATTTCGATCGAACTCATGCTGACACTCCTTGATGCATCAATTGGGCGAGGGCTTGGTCCTGGCTGTCGGCACTGGCCGCCAGCCCTTGTTGTACGCCGGCGATATCGACGGCACTGCGGTTCTGGCTGAGCTTGCGCTTGCCTTCCAGGCGCTGGATCGGCAAGGCGATGCCGACGATGGCCTTGAGCATGCTGGCGATGTACGGCTCGGGCGCGTCGTCGACTGTCCAGGGCGTGGCCCGGCCGGCTTCATGGCGGTCGGTGAGGGCGCCGACCAGTTGGCGCAGGCGCCCGGCCTCGTCGAACACCTCGGCCTGGCCGTAGGCGTGCACGGCCGTGTAGTTCCAGGTCGGCACAACCTTGCCGTGTTCGGCCTTGCTGGCATAGAAGGACGGGCTGACATAGGCATCGGCCCCCGGAAAGATCACCAGCGCCTCGGCGCCTTCGGCCAGTTCCTGCCACTGCGGATTGGCCCGTGCCAGGTGCCCGAGCAGGGTGCCGTTGGCGCCCTGGTCCGGGTCGAGCAGCAGCGGCAGGTGGCTGGCCTGCAGGCCCAGTTTGCCGTGGGTGACCAGGATGGCCAGGCGCGTGGCCTGGATGTGCCGGTGCAGGGTGGGCAGGTCGTGTTCGGCGAAAGCGCTGGGTGTGTACATGGAAGTTTTCCTTGGCGAATACCGGCATCCTAGGCAGGCTATTGGTTGGTTGTAAGAGCCATTGTTGGTGATTTTCATAGGTCCAATGTCATGCCCGGTCCATCGCTTCCCCTGTCGTTCGACCCTGCCGGGATCCAGCTGGATCCGGCCAAGGGGCTCAGCCGCCAGCTCTACCAGGCCCTGCGCCTGCGGGTGCTGGACGGACGCCTGGCCAGTGGCAGCCGCCTGCCGGCCAGTCGCGACCTGGCCAGCGCCCTGGGGATCTCCCGCAACAGCGTGGTCCGGGCCTATGACCAGCTGTATGCCGAGGGCTTCATCGAGGGGCGGATTGGTGATGGCACCTACGTTGCGCAATTGCCAGACAAGGCGCTGCCGATCAGGAAGTTGTCCACAAAAATATCCACAGGGTTTTCAACAAGCTTATCAACAGAGTTATCCACAAAATCGGTGAAAGATACTGGGGTTTCATCCAGTAAAGTTATCCACAATCAGGCCCTGGAGCGCATCGAGCGCAACGCGATGTACGAGCCGCCGGAGGGGCCGCCACGGGCTTTCCGGGTGGGCGTGCCGGCTTTCGACCTGTTCCCGTTCGGCGTCTGGGCCAAGCTGCAGGCGGCTTTCTGGAGAAAACCGGACCTGGGGCAGTTGTGCTACGGCGAGGCGGCGGGGGAGAGGCAGTTGCGTAGCCTGATCGCTGCGTACCTGCGCAGTTCCCGTGGTTTGTCCTGCTCGCCTGAACAAATTGTGATCACCAGCGGTGCACAACAGGGCATCAGCCTTTGTGCACAGTTGCTGGTGGACCCCGGCGATGGCGTGGCTGTGGAAAACCCCGGCTACCGGGCCGCCCGGCTGGCGTTCGCGGTGGCGGGGGCGACGGTGCATGGCGTGGCGGTGGATGACGAGGGCATGGATTGTACCGAGCTCGGCCGCCTGCCGGACTGTCGGCTGGCCTACGTGACCCCGGCCCACCAGTACCCCACTGGGGTGATCATGAGCCTGGCGCGGCGCCTGGAACTGCTGGCCTGGGCCGAGCGCACCGGTGGCTGGATCGTCGAGGACGACTACGACGGCGAGTACCGCTACAGCGGCGCGCCCCTGGCGCCGTTGGCGGCGCTGGACCGGCAGGGGCGGGTGCTCTACGTCGGTACGTTCGGCAAGATCGCCTTTCCGGCGCTGCGCCTGGGCTACCTGGTGTTGCCGCCGACGCTGGTCGATGCGTTCTCCCAGCGGCGCGCGCTGGACATGCGCCATTCGGAGGTCAGCACCCAGGCGGTGATGGCCGAGTTCATGGCCGCCGGGCATTTCCAGCGGCATATCCGGCGCATGCGCCGGGCCGCCCTGAGTCGGCGCAACGCCCTGCTGGCCCACTGGCCGAGCGGCATTCGCGGTTGCGGCAGCCTGCCGGAAGCGATCGCCGGCCTGCACCTGATGGTGCCGGTCGAAAGCCTTGCGCGCGAGCAGGAACTGATCGCGCAGGCGGCGAGTGTCGGCGTCGAGATCAGCCCCCTGAGCAACTTCTGGATCACTGCGCCGCAGCCGCCGGCAGATCGTCACGCCGGCCTGGTGCTGGGCTTTGCGGCCGTGCCGGAGGCGGATATCGAGGCGGCCCTGGGGCGCTTGCGCGAGGTGTGGCGGGACTGAGGGGCTGGCCGATTTCTGAGCCAGAGCAGTCGAAGCGACGGACTACTTAGTTACCGCGTTCCGGGTAGGGGGCACGGCTACTGTCGTGGGCAGAACTCTTTTGCCCAGAGGCTTTTGGCCATGTCCAATGCAACAACTCCAACATTTTCCAGCTTGCCCGTTTGTCATGCGCCTTCCTGTGCAGGGGGCGGAGTATGACGGTCGTTACGGTCACTGCTCCGGTCAGCGAGAGCGACCAGGCCCTGCACGTCTTCAGCCTCAACGACTGCCTGGCCGCCCGACCCAGCCTTGAGAGCGCCACGGCCGATCTGGTGCAGGCGATGCTGGATGACGCCTTTCCGGGCTTTGGAAAACAGCTGCGCAATGCTGCCTTCATCAACCTGATGGTAAGCCCGACCGGCGATGGCCCGGCAGCCTACCAGGTCATCCCGCTCAGTCAGCGGCTGATCGACTGCTGGCTGGGCCAGGCGGCACCGGTTCATCCCCAGGGCAGCTACCTGGCACTCGACCCGGATGGCAAGTACCCGTCGATGCTGGGGCTGCGGATCGACAGGGTGGAACAACTGATCAGCGAATGGGCGCCAGCGCTGCTGGAGACCTACAAGCAGAGCCTGGTCGATTTCTGGAGTTCACCGGCCTTGTCCCGGCAGATGCTCCCGCAGGCCTGGCAATCGTCATCGGCACAAGATGCTTCACCCTGGCAGCGGCTGTCGGACTTCATCGTGGCCCAGCTACGCAAGGCCAGCAGCGAGCTCACGGGTGACGAGCTGGACACGGTGGAGGCGGTACTCGACTACCCCGATTACCAAACCCGTCGTCTGACGCTGGGTGAGGATTGCACGAAGGCCTGCATCACCCTTGTCGACACCGGTATTCGTGACCCCGAGCCGCTGTTCCAGCAGGCCTTGGCCTTGACGCGTCAGGTCGGCGAACAGCAGATCGTGTTGCTGTACACACTGCTCGGAGGGATCAAGGCGTTCGATTCGATCGACGCCCTGGAAACCGCCCTGGGATGGACCTTGAGTGACAGTGCCCCGAGCCTGGGAGACTACTCGCCGGACAATCATGTCTTCGATGCCCTGGCAGCCGCCCTGCTGATGCGGCAGTTGGAAAGCATCCGTGCAATCAGGCCGGGCGACTACAGTGACCGTGTGGCTCTCGATCAGCGCTTGCATGAGCTGACCGGCCCGCAGGCGCTGCTCGGTGCCTTTCGCTCCGGGCACGAAGCCAAGTTGCTGAAGCTGCATGACTTGCTGCCCGACTGGTTGCGGCGGGCACCGACCGCGGACCGTGCGCTCTATGGTCGCTACGTCAGCCGGTTGTCTGAGGTGCACCGGCTCCGTGAAGGCAAGGCGTTTCTCGATGGTATTCCCCGAATTCTCGAGTTTGCCGAGCGGGCGTTGGCCAAGAGTCTGGTCAAGCTGAATCCCGAGGCCGAGGGGGTATCGGTTGCCCATATCCGCGTGACGCTCACGAGGGTCGACAACAGCCCGCTGGAAGCGCTCGATCCGGGTTTCATCCCTTTTCTGGACCTGCGCACCGCTTCGTCCACCCGGAACTACACGGACATGGCGCTGGAGAACATCGAGGCCTTTCCGTTCTCGGCGATCCCGCAGATCCACTACGACAAGCCGGCGGCCAACGGGGCGCCGGCACCCGCGCCGGAGTGGATGACCTACGAGCTGCTGCGTGCGGCCGTGAACGATGCCGATATCGGTGGCAACTATCCCGCCCTGCTCAAGCGCAACCTGCAGCGCTACACGGTCGAGCGGGCCCGGCAGAAAGAGCTCTTCACTCTCTACATGCAGGTCCTGTTGCCGATGCTCGCCCTGGAGCTGCGCTTGACCCAGAAGCTGACGGAGCGGGCGAGGCTATACGTCAGCGCCGTGATGAGCATGGACGCCAGCGTGCCCGTGGTGTCGGGATTGTCCATCGTCGTCCGTCCCCTGGCGTTGCTGGCACATCCTGGCGCTGCCGCGGATCATGTGCTCAATCATTTCGTGATCGGCCCGCGGATGATCGATCAAGGGCCGCAGGTGCTGTTGCGCCCGGGGGCGGAACAGCCCTTGCTCGAGTTTGCATCGCTGGCGCACCTGCTGGCGGCGATCCAGGCCGAGGAGGCCTTGCAGCAATCGATTCTGGCTGGCCTGGACGAGCACAGTCGCAGAATTTACGACCAGGGTGGTTTTCTTGAGCCGCATCTGACGCGGGTCATCCTCAGCGACTGGGACCTGCCCGAGATTCCCGAACCGCCCACGCTGGATACGACGATCCTGTCCGAGCCGATCACCGAGGCGCTGTTCGTCGCCAGCGTCGAGGTGCTGGTCAGGCATGCCGAGACGATTTCCGTGTCCAATGCCGAAGCGCGCCACAAGCGCCTCGTCGACCTTGGCTGGGCCCTGTTCGGCCTGTTGATTCCGTGGGCACCCTCTGCCCTGGTAGGGGTGGGGTTGATCGTGCAATTGCTGCCCAGCCTCAAGGCGTTGGCCGATCACGATACCTCGAGCCCCTGGGCGGCTTTCGCCGATGTGTTGCTGAACCTGGCGGCCGTGCTGGTCTATCACCGCCGGCTGTCGCTGGGTCGATCGCCAGTCGCGGGTTTCGCTGACACGCTCGTCAAGCCAGCGGCAGGCGGGAGCAGGGGCCTGCTGGCCTACATCTGGACCCGACGGGGGCGCGGCCTGACGGCCACCGAGCGGGAGCGGCTCGATCGATTCAGGCTGGCGGCCAAGGCTCCCTCCGATCTGCTGCTGATCGAGACCGGTGAGCGGCGCGGCCTCTACCAGCGTGGTGGGCTTTTCTACGCCTCTATCGACGGTGAGTGGTTTCATGTCCTGCACACGCTCGACGGTTTGAGAATCGCCGATCCCGCTCATCCGGCACGGCTGGGACCCTGGGTGACCCGCAGTGCCTCGGGAGCCTGGCGGCTGGATCGTGGGCCGCTGTTGCTCGGGGGGGCCGGCGAGCTGAGTGTGCGTGGCCACAAGAAGCTCAAGTCGCTGGAGTTCCAGGCTCGCCAATTGCTCGACTCTCTGTCGAGCCGGCTGGCTGGTGGGGAGAAAAGCCTGCGGACCGCTCACGGTCCCGCCGATATCGAGGACCTGCTCAAGCAGGATGCCGCGTTGTTCAGCGACCTGTCGCTCAAGCTGCAGGAGCTGACCCAGGGCATGGCGGAGTATCCGGAGGCATTGGTGGGCAAGCTCGACGGCGCCGCGCAGCTCCTGCGGGCCCAAGGGGTACGCCTGCGTATCGAAAGAGTGAAACTCGACCCGCCCTCGGTCATGGGGGTCTCGTACCTCAAGAGCCAGAAGCAGATCACTATCCGCCCGCTGGGAGCGCGCAAGGATATTTCCGGCGGCAAGGGCCGGGATTTCCTGCAGGAGTATGAGATTGCCGACCTACGGCGCACACCGCTGTGGTACGCGCATTTTCACTACCCCAGCCTGGACGCCGCCAAAGCCAGCTTTACCGCTGCCCATCTCAAGACGCCTGGGCAGCGTTTCCAGGGGATCCGGTTTCAGATGGCCCAGGAGCAATCCGGCCAGCGTGTCGACAGGATTCACCGGCCCAGGATCGACAAGAACTCGGCTGACGAGCTGTTCCTGTCACTGACCCGCTAGGCATCAGCCCTGTCGCCGCGGGGCGACGACAGGGCCGGCGTTCAAGTCCCCGACTTGATCCGCGTCCAGGCCCGGGTGCGGGCCCGCTCGGCCTTCTGGTCCAGCGGTTGCAGGGTGTAGAGGGTCTTCATCGCCGCTTCGCTCGGATACAGGTTGGGGTTGTGGCGGATCGCCGGGTCCACCATTTCGGTGGCGTCCCTGTTCGGGTTCGGGTAGCCGACGAAGTCGCTGATCGGGGCGATCACCTGCGGTTGCAGCAGGTAGTTGATGAAGGTGTAGGCATCCTCCGGGTCCTTGGCGCCCTTGGGGATCGCCAGCATGTCGAACCAGATCGGCGCGCCTTCTTTCGGCAGGCGCATGTCCACCACCACGCCGTTCTTGGCGTCCTTGGCGCGGTTGGCGGCCTGGGAGAAGCTGCCGGAGTAGCCGACGGCGACGCAGATGTCGCCGTTGGCGATATCGGCCATGTACTTGGACGAGTGAAAATAGGTGATGTACGGGCGGATCTTGAGCATCAACGCCTCGGCCTTTTCATAGTCCTTGGGGTTCTTGCTGTTGGGGTCCAGGCCCAGGTGTTGCAGCGCCAGCGGCAGGATCTCCGAGGGCGAGTCGAGCAGGGCGACGCCACACTGCTTGAGCTTGCTGATGTTCTCTTCCTTGAAGATCAGATCCCAGCTGTCCACCGGCGCGTTGTCACCCAGGGCGGCCTTGACCTTGGCCGGGTTGAAGCCGATCAGGATGGTGCCGTACATGTAGGGCACGGCGAATTTGTTGCCCGGGTCGTTGGCTTCCAGCAGTTTCATCAGCTTGGGATCGAGGTGGTTCCAGTTCGGCAGCTTGCTGCGGTCCAGCGGCTGGAACACCCCGGCCTCGATCTGCTTGGCGAGGAACACGTTGGACGGCACCACCACGTCATAGCCGGAGTTGCCGGTGAGCAGCTTGGCCTCCAGCGCCTCGTTGGTGTCGAAGATGTCGTAGACCAGCTTGACCTGGCTGTTCTGCGCCTTGAAGTCGTCCAGGGCCTTGGGCGTGATGTAGTCGAACCAGTTGTAGACCCGCAGGGTGCGGTCTTCGGCGTGCGCCGCGCCGCCGAGCACGGCGGCGCACAGGGCCGGGGCGATGAAACGCTTGAGTCTGTTCATGCTTCTAGTTCCTCATTGGGCGTTCTGGAAACCTTCGAGTACGTTCACGGCATTGATGCCGATTTCTTCCACCGCATAACCGCCTTCCATCACGAACAGCGTCGGCTTGCCCAGGCGGGCGATGCGTTCGCCCATGCGCAGGTAGTCGGGGCTGTCGAGCTTGAACTGGGAAATCGGATCGTCCTTGAAGGTGTCCACGCCGAGGGAGACCACCAGGACGTCGGCGTCATAGCGCTCGATTTCGCCACAGGCCTGTTCCAGGGCCGCGCTCCAGCGCTCCCAGCCGCTGCCGGCGGCCAGCGGGTAGTTGAAGTTGAAGCCTTCGCCGGCGCCTTCGCCGCGCTCGTCGGCATAGCCGAGGAAGAATGGGAATTCGGCCTCCGGGTCGCCGTGGATCGAGGCGAAGAGCACGTCGCTGCGCGCGTAGAAAATCGACTGGGTGCCGTTGCCGTGGTGATAGTCGACGTCGAGGATCGCCACCTTGGTGCGGCCCTGGTCGAGGAACGCCTGGGCGGCGATCGCGGCGTTGTTCAGGTAGCAGTAGCCGCCCATCAGGTCGCCGGCGGCGTGATGCCCCGGTGGTCGGCAGAGGGCGAAGGCACTGTGGGCGCCGCGCTGGATTTCGGCCTGGGCGGTGAGGGCGACCTGGGCCGCGCTGTAGGCGGCCTGCCAGGTACCGGCGGTGATCGGAGCACCACCGTCGAAGCTGTAGTAGCCGAGCTGGCCGTGCAGGCTCTTGGGCAGGACCTGGCGCAGGGTGCGGGCCGGCCAGGTGAAGGGCAGCAGGTCACCGTCCTGGCCGAGTTCGGCCCAGCGGTCCCAGGCGCCCTTGAAGAACTTCAGGTAGGCCGCGTCATGGATGCGGCGGATCGGCTCGAGGCCGAAGTCCTCGGGCTCACGCACCGGCCCCAGGGCCTGGTGGCGGACGCGGGCGAGCACGTGGTCGGCGCGCGAGGGCATTTCGAAGCAGGGCATCAGTTGCCCGTCGATCAGCTCGCAGCGGCCGTGGTGCAGGTGATGATCGTCTGAGTAGACCGTCAGCATTTATTGTTCTCCGTTGGCGTGGACGTGGACTCATTCTTGATGTCCGACGCGCTTCGGAGAACGGCAGGAGCGGCCAAAAGGGGATCGATGTGGCCAAAACCTCTGTCCTGATTTCGCCCCTGAATGAGGCAACGCCGCACCGTTGGGTGGCACGCACGCTCAGGGGCGGAACTGGCTCGGGCTGACGCCACTCCAGCGTACGAAGGCATGGCGGAAGCTGGCGGTTTCGCTGAAGCCCAGTTCGTCGGCGATCCGGTGGATCGGCCACTGGTCCTCGGCCAGCAATTGCTTGGCCCGCTCGAAGCGTAGCTCGTCGAGCAGCTCCTGGTAGCTGCAACCGAGGTTGCGCAGGTGCCGGCGCAGGGTCCGCGCCGAGCAGTTCATCTGTTCGGCCAGGCCTTCCAGGCCGGGGGCGGTATGCAACTGGGCAGCGAGCAACTGGCGGATCCGTCCCAGCCAGGCCTGGCGGCCGGTGAACTCCAGGTTCTGCTTGCGGCAGCGCTCGGTCATGGCCTGGTGGGTGATCGGGTCGGCCAGCGGCAGTGGCTGGTCCAGCCAGGCGCGGTCGAAGGCGAAGGCGTTGCGGGTGGCGCAGAATTGCAGCGGGCAGTCGAAGCTGTTGGCGTAGTCGGCCTGGTAGTCCGGCGCGTCGTGTTCGAAACGGGCGGCCAGTAGCGGCAGCGGGCGGCCGAGCAGATCGTCGCAGATGACTTTCAGCGAGACCAGGCAGAACTCGACGTTGAACGTCGCCAGCACCGGGTTTTCCCGGTAATCCCCGGCAGTGAACCAGATGCGCTCGCCGTCATCCTCCAGGCTCAGTTCGAAGAGTGTTCCCAATAGCGCCGGATAACGCAGGGCCAGGCGCAAGGCGTCACCGAAGGTGGCACTGGTGAGCAGGGCGTAACCGAGCAGGCCGTAGGACGACACGTGCATGCGCCGGCCCAGTTCCAGGCCGATTTCCCGGCGCAGGGCCACGGCGTTGGCGCACACCCGCATTTCCTGGTTGGTGGTGATGCGGGTGTCGGCGCGGCTCAGGTCGGCGGCGCTGATGCCGCTGCCGGTCAGCAGCGTGTCGGCGGGCAGGCCCTGCTCGCGAAAGGTGTTGAGCACCAGGGAGACGGCGTTGAGAGTGGTCAGGTGCGAGTGGAGCATGCTCGATTCCGGCCTTGGGAGGTGCTGCAATCGAGCAAGTTGCGTGCCGCTGCGGGGCAGGGAGCCCGTGGCACGGGCCGCTAGTGTTTGTAGACATCCCGTCGATTGCCGACGCGAACAATGAGGATACTGACGACTTCGTCCTGTATGTTCGCGATGATACGGTAATCCCCGACCCGATACTTCCAGAACTGACCCAGCTTCGAGCCCTTGAGGGCTTCGCCGATACTGCGAGGGTCCTCCAGTGCCGCAAGGCGCTCCCTCAGGAATTTCAGAATTCGTAGTGCGGTCTGTTTATCGAGCTTGCCCAACTCTTTGGCAGCCGACGATTCGAATTCAATCCTCCACGCCATACTGTTGTTCCAGCTCTTCCAGGGTCATGGTCTTGCTTCGACCGGCGCGGACGTCCGCCAGGCGCTGTTCAGCCAGGTAGATGTCCTCGAGGTTGTCGATATGCTCGAGAATGGCTTCCCGGGCATAGAATGTCTTGGTGCGTCCAGTCGCGGCAGCAAGGGCTTCCAAGCGATTTTCAATGTCTTGAGGCAGACGGATAGCGAGCATGTCGTGAGCTCCGCAGTGATTTGCTATACGTGTATAGCGTAGCAGCATCGATCGGGAGAGTGAGGTGTCTCCCGATCGATGGCCGCCTCTTTTCGTTCAGGCCTGCGTGCAAGCCGGTTGTGAGCCTTCCAGCAACGCATCCACCAGCGCCCGAGCCATTTCTACCGAATGCACCATCGACCAGATCAGCCCGCGTTCGATGCCGCTGCCCTGTTCGGTGATTTCATCGGAGACTTCTTCGGCGCAGCGCAGCAGCAGCGACACATGGTTGAGGGTGGTTTCGGCATCGATGCCGGCCTTGACGTCGAACAGCGAGCGATGGCGGCCGTCACGCAGGTTGCCGGGGCGGGCGGCGGTTGCCTTCAGGGCCTGGAGCAGCGGCGGTTCTTTGGGCTGGCTGTTGATGACTTGCAGGAGGTCGGCGTTGGCCTGTTGCAGGATCGCCGTGATGCGGCGGTGAGTGGCCTGCCTGGGTGGATCGGGGACCGGCTTGTTCATGGTGTCACTCCTATTGCTGCATGGGAGCTGGCACCTGTCGCTGCTAAACGAATGGGTGGCAGCTGTACGCGGGTTAGCAGACCGGCCAATAGGAAACCGGCGCGCCCGGAGGCGCCCCACGCACAGCCGCCATGAAACTGGGGCGTGAAAAAACGCCGGCCATGGACCATGGGGGCGCTGTGCGCCTATTGAACGTGGGCTGCTAAACCCGATCACCGCAAAAGGGCGGTGACGCAACGAAGATAGTCACGTGGCTGGACAGGCGCAATATGTCGGGATTTTCTAGGAAATGTCCCTCAAGTAAAAGGGATTTGTCTTGAAACGCAATGTTTCAAACATCGCGATTTGTCGGTGGTTGGGAGGGGGGGCGAGGGGCTGTTGTGGCGAGCGGGCTTGCCCGCGCTGGGCCGCAAAGGGGCCCCAAGCCTGCACACGCGGTGTGCCGGGCGGACCGGGGGCTCAGGGTTTGCGACTGCTTCGCAGTCGAGCGCGGGCAAGCCCGCTCGC
>NZ_AQOH01000029.1 GCF_000364705.1 Pseudomonas fuscovaginae SE-1
AAAAAAGAAGGCCAAGACCAATTCCGTGCTCGCCACCAAGGCACTGGCTCACAAGCTGGCGCGGGCGAGTTACCACATCCTGAAGGAGAAACAGCCTTTCGATGCCAAACGCTGTTTCGTCTAAAAGACGAGTTAAGGTGATGGCCGGCCAACCAAACGGGGACTGGGCGTGAACCACAAAATCTGAGTGGAAGCCGGCTTTCACCGCCTGAGTGTGTTGTAACCGGGTCGTCTGCCAAGTGAGCCCGTTGGGACTGGACGTACATTTGCACGAGCCATAGTTCTGTGACACGTTTTGGACATCTTGGCGGCACCAACGTTTCTCTGGGGCAGTTAGCTGCCAGGGCGGCGCATGCAGTATCGCGACCGCTTGATCCAAATGGGTGTCAGGCACGACTCGGTCGTAGCCAATACTTGAGAAAACGGGTTCGATGGGTTCAACCGATCAGGTTGAGTTAAAGGACAAACCCTGCAGTTAAAAACAGCAGGGCGAGGTGGCTTTTGACCTTGACTTGAGACCGGCTAATGGG